>DASVMA010000361.1:0-12899 GCA_036384595.1 Cellulomonas sp.
GACGCCGAGCGACGCGGCGATCGAGATCGCGTTCGTCAGAAGCGCCTTGACGGGGATGACGACGGACCCGGTCATCAGGAACAGCAGGACGAGGGTTGCCAGCGCGACGATCCCGACAGCCCAGGGCACCCGGGACATCAACGATGCCGTGAAGTCCAGCTGCCCCGCGGCCTGCCCCGTCACCCACACGGGGAACGGCGCGTCGAGGGCGCGCACCTCCTTGACGACGCGTTCCGCGACAGGGCCGCCGGGGTCGGTGGTGCCAGGCCGTACCCCGATGACGACGTGCGAGCCGGTGGGCGACGGGGGGTCGACCGACACGACGTCCGCCAGGCCGCCGATCTGCGCGGCCCAGGCGGTCGCCGCCTCGAGCGAGGTCTGGGCGACGACCATGACGGGAGCCGTCGTCGCCGCGGGGTACTCGCGGGCCAGGAGCTGCACGTAGTCCCGCTGGTCGCTGCCGAGCGGCAGCAGCTGCGTGGTCGAGTTGCGCAGCTCGAGGTGGGTCAGGGGGGTGGCGAGCCCGCCGAGCAGCGCGAGCGCGCCGAGCATGACCCACCACGGGTGACGCTGCACCTGACCAGTGAGCCGGGAGAAGATGCCCTCTTCCGACTGCACGTCGGCGGTGCGCGCCAGCAGCGTGCGGAGGACGGGCACGCGTGAGATCAGCCCCGGTCGCACGAGCCGACGACCGAACAGGACCAGCATCGCGGGCACGAGCGTGAGCGCCGTGGCCACAGCCACGACGATCACAGCGACCCCCGCCGCGCTGACGGCGCGCAGGATCTGGGGCCGGAAGACGAGCAGGCCCGCGATGGAGATGGCGACCGTCAAGGCGGAGAACGTCACGGTGCGGCCGGCCGTCGACATGGTGCGGACGAGGGCGGTCACGACGGCGCCGTCGCCGCGCCGACGTCTCGCGGCGAGCCCGCCGTCGTCGTCGGTGAGGTGGTGCAGCTCCTCGCGGAACCGGGACACGATGAGCAGCCCGTAGTCGATCGACAGGCCGAGGCCGAGGATCGTGACGACGTTGACCACGGACGAGTCGAGGTCGATGAGGTAGGACAGCCCGAGCAGGGCACCCAGCCCGCCGGCGATCGACGCGATCGCACCGACCATCGGCATCGAGGCGGCCAAGAAGCCGCCGAACACCATGATCATCACGAGGAGCGCCGCCGGCAGCGCGATCGTCTCCCCGGTGAGGAGGTCCTTCTCGACCTGGGACGTGATGGCGTCGAAGATGAGCGTCGCGCCGCCGACCTGCCCGGTCGCGTCGGGTGCGACGGCGCGCAGGTCGACCGGCACCTGGCGGAGCCGCCGTTCGACGGCCCCCAGAGCGGTGGCCTCCGCCGAGGAGGTCAGCCCCGGCGTCAGCTCGACGACGAGGAGGAAGCCCTGCTTGTCCTGGGCAATCAGAGGCGCGGCCGCCGGGTTGGCCGCCCCGCCGGGGAGCACGAGCGGGTCGATCACGGACGCGACCCCACCGATCGCCATGAGGTCGGTCCGCGCCGGGGTCAGGGCGTCGCCCAGGCCGGCGGTCGACGGGGCGACGTTCTGCACGGCGAGGGTCAGCGATGCACCGCTCGTGCTCGCATCGCGCAGGATGCCGTTGGCGGTCGCACTCTGCGAGCCCGGAACCGATGGCTCTCCGGTCGTCAACCGGTCGAAGAGGTTCTCGCCGTTGATCCCGAACAGCGCGAGACCGAACCCCAGAACGGTGATCACGAGCCACGCAAGAATCGCGCGACGGGGATGGTGGGCGACTGCGCGACCTAGGCTCTCGAACACGCTGACCAGCATCCCAGCACTCCGGGTCGCCGCGCACACCCAAGGGGGGCGAAGAGTTGTCCGTCTCGATGCGTAGGCTCGACGCATGGACCTGTTCGACACCGTGAGCTCGACGACGCAGGGGCTCCCTGTCGCGTCGGCGGGCTCGCCGCTCGCGGTCCGGATGCGGCCCAGGACGGTCGATGAGGTGGCAGGGCAGGCGCACCTCCTGGTGCCGGGCTCCCCGCTGCGGCGCCTCGTCGAGCCCGGCGATGCCAACGCACGCCGCGCGGCGCCCACCTCGGTCGTCCTGTGGGGCCCTCCAGGGACGGGCAAGACGACCCTCGCGTACCTCATCGCCGCGACGTCGGGCCGCCGCTTCGTCGAGCTGTCCGCCGTCACAGCCGGGGTCAAGGACGTCCGCGCGGTGATCGAGGACGCGCGTCGCAGGCTCGCGACCGACGGCGGCGAGACCGTCCTGTTCATCGACGAGGTCCACCGGTTCACGAAGGCCCAGCAGGACGCGCTGCTGCCGAGCGTCGAGAACCGGTGGGTGACCCTCGTGGCTGCGACCACGGAGAACCCGAGCTTCTCGGTCAACTCGCCCCTGCTGTCCCGGTCGCTCCTGCTGACGCTCCAGCCGCTCGACGTCGAGGACGTGCGACTGCTCGTACGGCGGGCGATCGAGGACGAACGGGGGTTCGGCGGCACGGTCGCGCTGACCGACGACGCCGAGAGTCACCTCGTGCGGCTCGCCGGTGGCGATGCGCGCAAGGCGCTGACGATCCTCGAGGCAGCGACGGGCGCCGCGCTGACCGGACCGCTCGACGACGCGGCGGGCACGACCCCGGTCGTCATCGACCTGGAGACGGTGGAGCGCGCGATCGACGTGGCGGCGGTGCGCTACGACCGCGACGGTGACCAGCACTATGACGTGATCAGCGCGTTCATCAAGTCGATGCGTGGCTCCGACGTCGACGCCGCGCTGCACTATCTCGCGCGGATGATCGCCGCGGGGGAGGACCCGCGGTTCATCGCACGACGCATCGTCATCGCGGCGGCCGAGGAGGTCGGGATGGCCGATCCGAGCGCGCTCCAGACCGCCGTGGCGGCGGCCCAGGCCGTGGCGCTCATCGGCATGCCGGAGGCCCGGATCATCCTGGCGGAGGCCGTCGTGCACGTGACGACGGCGCCCAAGTCGAACGCGTCCTACCGGGGGATCGACGCCGCCCTGGCCGACGTACGGGCCGGCCGCATCGGCACCGTCCCGATCCACCTGCGTGACGCCCACTACGCCGGTGCCCGCCCGCTGGGACACGGGCAGGACTACCGCTACGCGCACGACGAGCCGCACGCCGTCGCCGCACAGCAGTACCTGCCGGACGAGCTGGTCGGTACGCGGTACTACACGCCGTCCGACCGCGGCTACGAACGCTCGGTCACGGAGCGGCTGGACCGCATCCGCGCGATCCTGTCCTCCGGCGAGGGCAAGATCGCGGCCACGGATCGCTGAGCTCGCCGACGGCGACGCGGGCTCACGCCGGCCGGGTTCGGGCGACGGCCCCGAGACGGTATGATCGGGAAGTTGCCTGGCGGGTGGTGGGCGTGCGCAAGCACGGACATGCCGGTCGGGTGACCACCTGGGGCCTCAGCCGCCGCGATCTGCACGCCGGGATCGCATCATGGTCGGCCCCACGCCCGCCGGAGACCTCCGCGTCCGGGTGTGACGTCTACAACGACAGGAAGTTCCTCTGTGAGCAGTGTGACCCGTGCACGTCGCCAGGTGCGCCTCTCGCGCGCCCTCGGCCTCGCGCTGACGCCCAAGGCCGTCAAGCACTTCGAGAAGCGTCCCTACCCGCCCGGCGAGCACGGCCGCGCGCGTCGCCGCACCGAGTCGGACTACGCCGTCCGCCTGCGGGAGAAGCAGCGTCTGCGCGCCCAGTACGGCATCCGCGAGAAGCAGCTCGCCCGTGCGTTCGAGGACGCCCGCAAGGCCCCGGGCCTGACCGGTGAGGCGCTCGTCGAGAACCTCGAGACGCGTCTCGACGCGCTCGTGCTGCGCTCCGGCTTCGCCCGCACGATCCTCCAGGCCCGCCAGGTCGTCGTGCACCGCCACATGCTGGTTGACGGCAAGATCGTGGACCGCCCGTCGTTCCGCGTGAAGCCGGGCCAGACCATCCAGGTCAAGCCGAAGAGCCAGGCGACCGTGCCGTTCCAGGTCGCCGCCGCCGGCGCCCACCGCGACGTGCTCCCGGCCGTCCCGGGCTACCTCGAGGTCAAGCTCGAGAAGCTCAGCTCGGTCCTGGTGCGTCACCCGAAGCGCGCCGAGGTCCCCGTGACCTGCGAGGTCCAGCTCGTCGTCGAGTACTACGCCCGCTGACGCGAGCCGCTGGAGCTACCGCAACGCCCCGTGTGCGCCGCCTGCGGCGGGCACGGGGCGTTGCGCTGTCCAGGTAGTGTCGGGAGAGGTGATCCGTGGCCACGGATCGGGGAAGGACGGGACATGTCGGTCGGAGACGTCGCGGGACTCATCGCGGCGATCGCATTCGTGCTGCTCGTCGGCTTCCTCGCGCTGCCCTTGGTCAAGCTCGGCCGCGTGCTCGACGAGGCGCGCGTCTCGGTCAAGGAGCTGACCGACCACACGGTGCCCGTGCTCGACGAGGCCGCGTCAGCGGTCGCCTCGACCAACGTGCAGATCGAACGTGTGGACGCCATCACGTCGTCGGCTGCGCAGGTCTCCGAGAACGTCTCCGCGCTCACGTCCCTCTTCGCCGCCACCGTCGGGGGGCCGATGATCAAGGTCGCCGCGTTCTCCTACGGCGTGCGGCGGGCCCTGGCCGGGCTGGGTGCGAGCGCCCGCGCATCGCGGAGCAGGCCGTGAAGCGCCTCGTGTGGATCGCGATCGGGGCTGCGGTCACCGTCGTCGTGATCCGCAAGGGTGCCGAGCTCAGCGAGCGTTACCTGCCCGCGGGGGCTCGCGATGCTGTCGGGACCGTCGGTCGGGTCACGAGCGCAGCCCGGACCGCCAAGACGGAGTTCCTCGCCGGCCTGGCCGAGCGCGAGGCCGAGCTGCGGCACGACCTCATCGGCGACGTCGACGTCGAGGCCCTGCGGTCCGAGCGCGCGCGCGACCGCGCGGACCGCGCGCACGATGTACGTACGGCGCGGACAGGGCGTGGGTGGGCAGACGGCCCGACCGAGGACCCCGAGGACGACGGAGACGACGGCCTCCCGTACTCGTTCTTCTGAGCCTCGGCTCCACCAGCACCAGAACGCAGACCCAGCACGACCGGCGGACAGGCCCGGTCACCCCAGCACAGACGAACACCGAGGACATCATGCTTACCGCCGAGATCCGCCAGCGTTGGCTCGACTACTTCGAGGGCCACGGGCACACCGTCGTCCCGTCGGCCCCGCTCATCTCGCCCGACCCCTCGACGCTGTTCGTCATCGCGGGCATGGTGCCGTTCATCCCGTACATGCTCGGCGAGCAGACGGCCCCGTGGCCGCGCGCGACGAGCGTGCAGAAGTGCGTGCGCACCCTCGACATCGAGGAGGTCGGCAAGACGACCCGGCACGGCACGTTCTTCCAGATGAACGGCAACTTCTCGTTCGGCGACTACTTCAAGGAAGGCGCGATCACCTACGCCTGGGAGCTCATCACGGGCTCGCAGGCGGACGGCGGATACGGCTTCGACCCCGACACGATCTGGGTGACCGTCTTCCACGACGACGACGAGGCCGCGCTCCTCTGGAAGAAGATCGCCGGGCTGCCCGACGAGCGCATCCAGCGGCGCGGCATGAAGGACAACTTCTGGTCCACGGGTGCGCGCGGCCCGGCCGGCCCGTGCTCCGAGATCTACGTGGACCGCGGCCCGGCGTACGGCCTCGAGGGCGGTCCGATCGTCGACGAGGACCGCTACATCGAGATCTGGAACCTCGTCTTCATGCAGTACGAGCGCGGCGACGGAGGTGGCAAGGAGGACTTCCCGATCCTCGGCGACCTCAAGCAGCGGAACATCGACACCGGCATGGGCCTCGAGCGCGTCGCGTACCTGCTGCAGGGCGTCGACAACATGTACGAGATCGACCAGGTGTTCCCGGTCATCCAGGCAGCGCAGGAGCTCTCGGGTCGCCGGTACGGCGCCGACCACGCCGACGACGTCCGCATGCGCGTCGTGGCCGACCACGTGCGCAGCGGCCTGATGCTCATGAGCGACGGCGTCACCCCGTCGAACGAGGGACGCGGCTACGTGTTGCGCCGCCTCCTGCGCCGCTCGGTGCGCGCCATGCGGCTGCTCGGCGTCGAGGACCTCGCTCTCCCGTCGCTGCTTCCTGCGAGCCGCGACGCCATGAGCCCGTCCTACCCGGAGCTCGCGGCGAACTTCGAGCGTCTCAGCGCGATCGCGTACAACGAGGAGGACGCGTTCCGGCGCACCCTCGTCGCGGGCACGACGATCCTCGACACGGCCGTCCAGGCGGTCAAGGCGGCTCCGACGGCGTCGACGTCGGCCCCGGTCCTGTCCGGCGAGAAGGCGTTCCAGCTCCACGACACCTACGGCTTCCCGATCGACCTGACCCTCGAGATGGCGGCGGAGCAGGGCGTCGAGGTCGACGAGACGGCTTTCCGCTCGCTCATGCAGGCCCAGCGCGACCGCGCTCGGTCCGACACGCTCGCGAAGCGCGCAGGCCGCGCGGACACGACGGCCTACCAGCAGCTCAAGGCGGCCCTCAGCACCGATACCGCCGGCCCGGTCGAGTTCCTCGGGTACACCGAGTCGACCGCACGCTCGCGCGTCGTGGGCCTCCTCGTCGACGGCGTCCCGGCTCCGGCCGCGACGGCGCCCGCCGACGTCGAGATCGTGCTCGACCGCACGCCGTTCTACGCCGAGGGCGGCGGTCAGCTCGCCGACCAGGGCACGATCCTGCTCGACGGCGGGGCGCGCATCGAGGTCGACGACGTCCAGGCACCCGTCAAGGGGCTGTCCGTGCACCACGGCCGGCTGGTCGACGGCACGGTGACGTTCGGCGAGTCGGGCACCGCGACGATCGACGTCTTCCGCCGCAAGGCGATCAGCCGCGCTCACACGGCCACGCACATGATCCACAAGGCGCTGCACGAGTCGCTCGGCGAGACCGCGACCCAGGCAGGTTCGGAGAACGCCCCGAGCCGGATCCGCTTCGACTTCCGGTCGGGCTCCGCGGTGCCTGGTGGTGTCCTGTCCGAGATCGAGGAGCGGGTCAACACCCAGCTCGCCGAGAACCTCGAGGTCACGGACGAGATCATGCCGATCACCGAGGCCCGCGCGCTCGGCGCGATGGCGCTCTTCGGCGAGAAGTACGGCGACCGCGTGCGGGTCGTGTCGATCGGTGGCGACTGGTCGCGTGAGCTCTGCGCCGGGACCCACGTGCGGCGTTCGGGCCAGCTCGGTCTCGTGACGCTGCTCGGTGAGTCCTCGATCGGGTCGGGTGTGCGACGCGTCGACGCACTCGTCGGCGACGGCGCCTACGGGTTCCAGGCCAAGGAGCACGCGCTCGTGGGGCAGCTGTCCGGTCTCCTGGGCGCGCGCCCCGACGAGCTGAGCGACCGCGTCTCGACCCTGCTGACACGCCTCAAGGACTCGGAGAAGGAGCTCGGCGCGCTCCGGCAGGCGCAGGCGCTCGCCGGGGCGGGAGCCCTGGCCGACAGCGCTGTGGACGCAGCTGGGGTCAAGGTCGTGACGCACGACGCGGGCGACATCGGCTCGGCCGACGACCTGCGCACGGTCGTCCTCGACGTCCGCGCCCGCCTCGGCGAGTCGGCGCCGGTCGTCGTCGCGATCGGAGGCGTGCACAAGGGCCGTCCGCTCGTGGTCGTCGCGACGAACGCCGCGGCACGGGAGCGCGGCGTCCGTGCCGGATCGCTCGTCAAGGTCGCCTCGGGAGTGCTCGGCGGTGGCGGCGGCGGCAAGGACGACCTCGCCCAGGGTGGCGGGACCGACGCGACGCGGCTCAGCGAGGCGCTCGACGGCATCCGGACAGCGATCGGCGCGGCAGCCTGAGGTGCCGGTGGTGACGGTCACACGTGGACCTCGGCTCGCGGTCGACGTGGGCAGCGTCCGTGTCGGGCTGGCGACCAGCGATCCCGACGGGCTGATCGCGACGCCTGTCGACACCCTCGCCCGGGACACGGCGCGACCCGGGCCCGGTCGACTCCCGACTGACCTGGCGCGGATCGTGACCGAGGTGCGTGAGCGGGGTGCAGCTGCTGTGTACGTCGGGCTGCCTCGCCATCTTTCCGGCCAGGAAGGTGCGTCATCGGCGGCGGCGCGTGGGTACGCTATGGCGTTGGCGCAGGCGGTCGCACCCGTGGGGGTGTGGCTCGTCGATGAGCGGATGAGCACGGTGACCGCCCATCAAGCGCTGCATGCGTCCGGCAGGTCCGGGCGCCACCATCGGCAGGTCATCGATCAGGCGGCCGCGGTGGTGATCCTGCAGGCCGCGCTGGATGCGGAACGTGCGACCGGGCAGCGGTCCGGTGAACGGGTCGAGGTCGACCCCGGCACTCCGAGCCAGCGCGAGGGGGGCTGTGGGGCCGACGACTCGACGACCCAGGGCCGCATCGCCCATGACCTGCATGACGGAACGGAGGGACGACCCGATGAGTGATCTCTTCCTCGGGGCCCCGGCTCACCACCAGGAGGAGCCCCTGCCGTCCCGCCGGGCTCACCAGCGGGGCAAGGCGCGCAAGGCCAAGGAGCGCCGCAGCCGCCGCCGCCGGAGCCTGGTGGTTCTGCTCATGGCTCTCGCGCTCGTCGGCGGGGCGGCGTACGTGGTCGTCAGCGTCCTCGGGATCGACTTCTCCTCGACGGGCTCCCAGAAGGCCGTCACCGACTACCCGGGGCCCGGCCAGGGCTCGGTCGACATCGTCATCTCGGCGGGGGACAGCGGAGCTGCCATCGGCGCGACGCTCGCGAAGGCCGACGTCGTCGCCACCGCGGGCGCGTTCACGAAGGCGTTCAACGCCAACCCCAGTGCGGCCGGGATCCAGCCCGGGACGTATCGGCTCTTCACCCAGATGAAGGCGTCTGACGCTGTCTCGGCCCTGCTCAACCCGACGAGCCGCGTGTCGTTCAAGGTGACGATCCAGGAGGGGCTCTCGGTCAAGGAGATCCTGACCAAGATCTCGACTGCCACCGGTATCCCCGCCGCCGACCTCGACGCCGCCGCCGCTGACACCGCCGCTCTGGGCCTGCCCGCCGAGGCGGGCGGCCACCTCGAGGGCTGGCTCTTCCCGCTCACGTACCAGGTCGAGCCGGGCGCCACGGCGAACTCGGTGCTCGCGCCGATGGTGGCCAAGACCGTCGCGGTGCTCACTGCCAAGCAGGTTCCCCAGGCGAAGTGGGAGGACACGCTCATCCGTGCCTCGCTCGTCGAGGAGGAGGGCAAGTCGCCCGAGGACCGCGCGAAGATCGCCCAAGCGATCCAGAACCGGCTGAACATCGACATGCACCTGCAGATCGACGCCTCTCTCGCCTACGGGCTGGGCAAGCCAGGCACCTCGTTGACGAACGACGACAAGCTGGTCGACAACCCGTTCAACCTCGAGAACCGGGTCGGCCTCCCGCCGTACCCGATCGCCTCGCCGAGCGAGGTGTCGATCGACGCGGTCCTCAACCCGACGCCGGGCGACTGGCTGTTCTGGACGGCGGTCAACCTCGACACCGGTGAGACCAAGTTCGCCACGACGCTCGCCGAGCACAACCTGAACGTCGCCGAGCTGAGAGCGTGGCAGAAGGCCAACGGGAAGTGACCGAGGCCGGCGCCGGGCGGCGGGCCGCCGTCCTCGGGCACCCGATCGCGCACTCGCTCTCCCCGGTGCTGCATCGCGCTGCCTACACGGCGCTGGGGCTGGAGCAGTGGCAGTACGACGCCGTCGACGTCACCGCGGAGCAGCTGCCGGTGTTCCTTGAGTCGCTCACGGGGGAGTGGGCCGGCCTCAGCCTGACCATGCCGCTCAAGCAGACCGTCCTCGGTCTGCTCGACCACATCGAGCCGCTCGCCGAGGTCGTGGGCGCGGTCAACACCGTGCTGGTCCAGGCCGGCCGTGGACGCCCGGCCCTCACCGGCGCCAACACCGACGTGTACGGGATCGTCACCGCGCTGGGGGAGGCTCTCGGGTCGGGGCCCGTTCGCTCGGTCCGCCGGACTGCGGCGGTGCTCGGCGGCGGCGCGACAGCGGCCTCGACCTTGGCAGCTCTCGCGCAGCTCGGGTGCACGACGCCGGTGGTCTACGTGCGCTCGCTCGGCACGATCGGTGGCCTCATGCGCGCCGCCCACCGGATGGGCGTCGAACCGCGGTATGCGAGCTCGGACGCCGCTGCTCACGAGATCACGTCCGCTGACCTCGTCGTCTCGACGCTTCCGCCGCATGCGGCCGACCACATCGCGGCACAGCTCACCGCGAGAGCCGACGAGCCCGGCGCGGTGCCGCCCCGAGGTGTCCTGCTCGACGTGGCCTACGACCCGCGCCCGACGGCCCTCGCTGCTGCGTGGACACGGGCCGGGGGCGTCGTCGTCGGCGGTGAGCGCATGCTGCTGCACCAGGCCGCCGAGCAGGTGCGCCTCATGACGGGACGCCCGGGGCCACTCGACGACATGTCGGCTGCGCTGACCGAGGCGCTCGCGCAGGGCAGCGGCCAGGAAGCCCCCGCACCCCGCTCCTGACGGAATCCATCCGCCCCAACACGTCGCGGATGCTTACCTTCACCCGTTTGCGTGCCGATCTGGTTGATGGTGGCAACCTGTGCGGTCGGAGCACAGCGCCGTGACGAGAGGACCCACCATGAAGGCACTGGGCGAGATCCTGCTGGACGAGGGGCTGGTCACCGAGGGTCAGCTCATGGCGGCGCTGGACGAGCAGGTGGCGCGCGGACAGTCGCTGGGCCGCACGCTCGTCGAGATCGGGGTCCTGTCCGAGGGGCAGCTCGTCGCGGCGCTCGCGCGCCAGGTCGGCATGGAGTTCATCGACCTCGACGAGTACGCGGTGGATCGCTTGGCGGTCGGGCTTGTGCCTGCGGCCCTGTGCCGACGTCATACCGTGCTGCCCATCCGCATCAGCAACGGCACGCTGGTCCTGGCGACAGCCGACCCGGGCAACGTCGTCGCGGTCGACGACGTCCGGACCATGTCCCGCATGGCAGTCACCCCCGTCGTCGCGACGTACGACAACCTGCTGCGCGCGATCGACAGGTACTGCCGCTCGGACGGCGAGATGGAGGACCTCTCCACCGCGTTCGAGGAGGAGGCTTCGCTCGCCGCGGCGGACAACGCGAAGGTCGGCGACTTCGTCGACGACGACGCGCCCATCGTGCGCTACGTCAACCTGCTCGTGACCCAGGCCATCACCGACCGCGCGTCCGACATCCACATCGAGCCGGCCGAGCACGACCTGCGCGTGCGGTACCGCATCGACGGTGTGCTCCACGAGATGCAACGCTCGCCGAAGCAGATCCAGGGCGGCGTGATCAGCCGCGTGAAGATCCTCTCGGACATCGACATCGCGGAGAAGCGCAAGCCGCAGGACGGTCGCATGTCCGTCGTGCACAACGGCCGGAAGATCGACCTCCGCGTGGCGACGCTGCCCACGGTGTGGGGCGAGAAGATCGTCATGCGAATCCTCGACAACTCCACGGCGAGCCTCGACCTGCGCGACCTTTCGTTCCTCGAGGACAACTACGCGACCTATCACGAGTCGTTCACCAAGCCGTACGGGATGATCCTCGTCACTGGACCTACCGGGTCGGGAAAGTCCACCACGCTGTACGCGACGCTGAACGCCGTCTCGCGACCCGAGATCAACGTCATCACGGTCGAGGACCCAGTCGAGTACCGGCTCGACGGCATCAACCAGGTGCAGGTCAACCCGAAGGCCGGTCTGAACTTCGCGAGCGCACTGCGCTCGATCCTGCGGTCCGACCCTGACGTGGTCCTCATCGGTGAGGTCCGCGACCACGAGACGGCCCAGATCGCCATCGAGGCGGCCCTCACCGGACACATGGTGCTGTCGACGTTGCACACCAACGACGCACCGTCGGCGATCACCCGCCTGATCGAGATGGGGATCGAGCCGTTCCTCGTGGGCTCAGCGCTCGACGCCGTCGTCGCGCAACGACTCGCGCGCAAGCTGTGCGACAAGTGCAAGGAACCGTACGTGCCGAACGAGGTCGAGCTGGTCGCGGCGCGCTTCCCCTGGATGCCGGGGGAGGATATCCCGATCCTGCACCGAGGTGTGGGATGCGCGACGTGCTCGAAGACCGGCTACCGGGGACGCATCGCACTCCACGAGGTCATGCGGGTCACCGAGGAGATCGAGCGCCTGGCGGTGTCACACGCGTCGGCGGCCGAGATCGCCCAGATGGCGCGCAAGCAGGGCATGGTCGCGCTGCGCGACGACGGCTGGCGCAAGGTGATCTCGGGCCTGACATCGATCGAGGAGATCCTGCGCGTCGTCGCCTGACCGCGGCCCGGCGCGACTCCTGCCGACGGTTCTGCTCAAGGCTGGGGCTCACCGGGCCGATGAGTTCGAGTGAGTGTGCCGGTGTGCGACGACATGGAGGCTGAATCGTGAGCGACCCATACCCGACACCATCGGGCGAGCAGACCCGCCCACTGCCGCCGTACCGGCCCGCCGGACCCCAAGTGGCGTCGGCCGGTGGACGGCTGACCCCCTCGGTGTACGCACCGCTGCCGCTGCCGTCGCAGAGCACCGTGGGATCGTCCGCCGAGCGCCCGCCTGCCGCACCCGCACCGCGGTCCGCGGAACTGTCGACGCCGGTGACCACAGCGAGCGTCCCCCGCGATCGCAGCGCGCGGATCGGCATGTCGCAGGCTGTCCAGGAAGATGATCTGGCTCTCGACGCAGCACTGATCGCGATGGTCAGGATCGGCGCGTCCGACCTGCACCTCACGACCGGCGCTCCGCCGATGATCCGGGTGAGCGGGTCGTTGCGTCCGCTTGACGACTTCACCGTCCTGACGAGCGACGCCCTCAAGCGCAGCATCTTTGCGGTGCTGACCCAGAAGCAGCGCGAGGCGTTCGAGGCCGAGCTCGAGCTCGACTTCGCCTATGCGGTGCGCGGCGTGGCCCGGTT
>DASVMA010000362.1:0-5414 GCA_036384595.1 Cellulomonas sp.
GTGCGCCGGGCGCCCCGGCTCGACGAGCCGCCCCGGTACGGGTCGCCGGGGCGGTGCAGCGCGGGATCGCGCCGCGATGATGTGAGCCGGGTCCGGCGGATGGCGGCGCTACGCTCCGCGTGTGAGCGACACGCAGCAGCACCGGCCCGTGATGGCCGACGTCGCTCGCGTCGCACGCGTGTCGTTGCCGACCGTCTCGCGCGTCCTGACGGGCGTCGCATCCGTCAGCCCGGACAAGCGGGACCGGGTCCTCGCGGCGATCGACGAGCTCGGCTACCGTCCGAACGCCGCGGCGCGCGCGCTCGTGTCGGGTCGGCGCTCGCTCATCGCGGTGCTCGCGGGCAACACGTCGCTCTACGGGTACGCGAGGACGATCAACGGCATCGCCGGGGCCGCGCGCCACGCGGGGTACACGGTGGTGATCATGGTCGTCGAGTCCGCGGACCCAGACGTGGTCGACGACGCGGTCGACCTCGTGCTCGCCCAGCCGGTCGCGGGGGTCATCGTCCTGGAGTTCGACGACGTCGGGCGCCAGGTCGTCGAACGCCTTCCGCACGGGATCCCGGTCGTGTCGGCGGGGGGCCAGGTGCGGCGCGAGGGGCAGGTCCCGTCGGTCGTCATCGACGAGTGGGCCGGGGGGCACGCCGTGACCGAGTACCTGCTCGGTCTCGGGCACGTCACGGTGCACCACGTGGCCATCCCGGTGCTCGGTGGTGCCCCGGGCAGGACCGAGGGCTGGCGCGACGCCCTTGTCGAGGCCGGGGCGCGCGTGCCGGAGATCCTGCGGGCGACGTGGGAACCTGCGAGCGCGTACCGGCTCGGGCTCGAGCTGCTCGAGCGTCCGGACGTGACCGCGGTGTACTGCGGCAACGACGACCTGGCGATCGGCGTGCTGCGCGCCTTCGTCGAGAACGGCGTCGCGGTGCCGCAGGACGTGTCGGTCGTGGGGTTCGACGACCAGCCGTTCGGTGAGTTCTGGTCCCCGCCGCTCACGACGGCGTACCAGGACTTCGACGACCTCGGAGCGCGTGCGTTCGCGAGCCTCCGCCGTGTGCTGGAACCCGAGGCGCCGGTCTCGGCGGCGGCGGCGGTCGCGACGCCCAGGCTGGTCGTCCGGGGGTCGGCGGGACCGGTCGGACGCGGCACGGCCGGCCGCAGCACGGGTGGACGCGGTACGGACGGCCGCAGCACGGCGCGACCCGCATCGGACGGTCGAGCGCAGCAGCCGTGACGTCGGCGCCGACCGACCCGGATCCCTACGGCCGCGCCGAGAACCGTTCGAGCAGGTCGGCGTGCCCGGACACGATGAGCAGGTCGTTCGCGGAGATGCGCGTCTCGGGCGTCGCGTAGACGAAGTCCAGCCCGGGGCTCTTCACGCCGATCACGGTGACGCCGTACCGCTCGCGGATCTTCGACTGCGCGATCGTGAACCCCTGCGTCTCGCGCGGCGGGCGCATCTTGACGATCGTGAAGCCGTCCTCCACCTCGATGTAGTCGAGCATCTTCCCGGACACCAGGTGGGCCACGCGGGCGCCGGCGTCGGCCTCGGGCAGGACGATGTGGTGCGCCCCGATCCGCCGCAGGATCCGCGCGTGCTCGGCGCTGACCGCCTTGGCCCAGATCTGCGGCGTGCCGAGGTCGACGAGGTTGCCGGTGATGAGCACGCTCGCCTCGAGGTATGACCCGACCCCGACGACCGCGACCGGGAAGTCGCGCGCGCCGAGCTGCTCGAGCGCCTCGGGGTTGGTGCAGTCGGCTTCGACGAGTGGGATCCGCCCGGACCACTGCGCGACGAGCTCGGGTGACTTCTCGACGGCCAGCACGTCCTGGCCGAGCCTGTCGAGCGTGCCGGCGATCGCCGAGCCGAACCGGCCGAGCCCGATGACGAGCACGCCGGCGTCCTTCTTGGAGGTGCGGGTGCCCTCGGGTCCCCGCGCGGTGTCAGCCAATGATGGGCCTCTCTTCCGGGAACCGGATCACCCGACGACGGTTGCGCAGCGCGAGGGCTGCGGCGAGCGTCATGGTGCCGACTCGGCCGATGAACATGAGAACGGTCAGGACGTACTTGCCGGCGTCGGGCAGCCCGGCGGTGACGCCGGTCGACAGCCCGCACGTCGCGAACGCGGAGATGACCTCGAACAGCACGGTGTCGAGCCTGAGGTTCGTGAGGGCGAGCAGGACGAGGCAGGAGGCGAGCACGATCGTCGCGCTCACGAGCGAGACGGCGATCGCGACCTGCAGCGCCTCGCGCGGGATGCGCCGGCCGAACGCCTCGACATCCCGGTCGCCGCGGGCCTCGGCGAGGATCGCGAGCAGCATGATGGCGAGCGTCGTGACCTTGATGCCGCCCGCGGTCGACGCGGACCCGCCTCCGACGAACATGAGCGCGTCGTTGAGCAGCCAGGTGCCTTCGTGCATCTGCCCGACGTCCACGGTGGAGAACCCGGCCGAGCGCGGCATGACGCCCGCGAAGAGCGAGGCGAGGACCGTCCCGGGTGCGTCGAGCTTCCCGAAGGTCGCCGGGTTGGTCCACTCGAACGCCGCGACGAGCAGCGAACCGGCGGCGACGAGCGCGAGGCTCGTGACGATCGTCAGCTTCGCGTGCAGGTTCCACCGGCGGGGGCTGCGCAGGTGGCGGGCGACCTCGAGGATCACCGGGAAGCCGAGCGACCCGATGAACACCCCGACGATGATCGGGAGAAGGACCCACCAGTCGGAGACGTAGGGCGCGAGACCCTCGGCCGTCGGGACGAACCCGGCGTTGTTGAACGCGGAGACCGCGTAGAAGACCCCGTGCCAGGTGGACTGTCCCCAGTCCTGGCCGAGCATCCGGAACCTCGGGACGAGCAGCAGCGCGATGGCGACCTCGAGGGTCGTCGAGGTGATGACGACGGTGCGCACGAGGGAGCCGACCTCACCGAGGCGGGTCGTCCTCGTCTCGGCCGCCGCCAGGAGGCGCTGCGTGAGGCCGATGCGCCGGGACACGGCGAGCCCGAGGATCGAGGCAAGGGTCATGACCCCGAGCCCGCCGACCTTGATCGCCACGAGGATCACCGCCTGGCCCGCGGTCGACCAGTAGGTCCCGGTGGGGACAGTGACGAGCCCGGTCACGCACACGGCCGACGTCGCGGTGAACAGCGCGTCGACGAGGGGTGCGCGGTGCCCGGATGCGGTCGCCCACGGCATCGACAGCAGCACGGTGACGACGCCGACGACGCCGGCGAAGGTGCCGATGGCGAGCCGGGCGGGGGACTGGCGCGCAAGCCGGTCGACGAGCTCACGCCCGGCCCAGAGCGCACTCGGGAGGCCCCGAGCCATGACACCTCCCGTACCCACGCGTCCGTTCCGGCACCGGATCGGGACCCTGACGGCACCACTGTGGCATGCCGTTCGCCGCGGACGTCATTCGCACCGCACCGTGAGAGCGTCCTCCGCGTCGGCGCCGGCTGCCTCGGCAGGATGCGGGTCGGGCGCTAGCGTGGGGGCATGTCGGCGGTCGTGCAGGTCGTGTGGGCGCCCGAGCTGCTGGGTTACGACTTCGGCGCCGGTCACCCGATGGCTCCCCTGCGCCTCGAGCTGACGATGGAGCTCGCGCGGGTCCTCGGCCTGCTGAGCGGTGACGACGTCCACCTCGTCGGGGCGCGCCCCGCGTCGGACGCGCTGCTCCAGACCGTCCACGAGCCGGCCTACGTCGCGGCCGTGCACGCGGCGTCCGACCGCGGCACGTCCGACCGGGCCCGCGGCCTGGGCACGGAAGACGACCCGGTGTTCCGCGGCATGCACGAGGCTGCGGCGCGCATCGTGACCGGGAGCGTCGACGCCGCGCTCGCGGTGTGGCGAGGAGACGCGGAGCACGCGGTGAACCTCACGGGCGGCATGCACCACGCCATGCCCGG
This sequence comes from Cellulomonas sp., assembly GCA_036384595.1. Classification (GTDB taxonomy): domain Bacteria; phylum Actinomycetota; class Actinomycetes; order Actinomycetales; family Cellulomonadaceae; genus Cellulomonas_A. The sequence goes on from DASVMA010000362.1 coordinate 3,897, forward strand.
CGCGGCGTCCGGCTTCTGCATCTACAACGACGCGGCGGTGGCGATCCACCGGCTGCTCGACGAGGGTGCGCAGCGGGTCGCGTACGTCGACCTCGACGCGCACCACGGCGACGGCGTCCAGAAGGTCTTCTGGGACGACCCGCGGGTCCTCACGGTGTCGGTGCACGAGAGCGGGCACACGCTGTTCCCCGGCACCGGGCACGCGCGCGAGACGGGCGGACCCGGCGCGCCCGGCACCGCGGTGAACGTCGCGCTCCCGGCGCACACCCGCGACGCGGCCTGGCTGCGGGCGATCGACGCTGTCGTGCCTGCCGTCCTCCGGGAGTTCAAGCCCGAGGTGATCATCAGCCAGCACGGCTGCGACTCGCACATCGAGGACCCGATCACGAACCTGGGCGTGAGCATCGATGCCGAGCGTCTCGCCGCGATGCGCATGCACGACCTGGCGCACGAGATCGCGGCCGGTCGGTGGCTCGCGCTCGGCGGTGGCGGGTACGCGATCCTCGACGTCGTGCCGCGCGCGTGGACGCACGTGATCGGCATCGCGACGCACCGCCCGGTCGACCCGGCCACGCGCGTCCCGGAGGAGTGGCAGGAGGAGGTCGTGCGCCGGTACGGACGACGCGGTCCTGAGCACATGACCGACGGCGAGTCGGGTGCGTTCCGACCCTGGGCCGCGGGCTACGACCCGTCGGACGACGTCGACCGGGCCATCCGGGCGACGCGAGCCGCGGTGTTCCCCCTGCTCGGGCTCGACCCTGAGAACGACTGACGCGCCACGCGGAGCAGTAGATCGGTCACCCGCGTGTGCCGTCACTCTGGCCACCCCTTTCACTCGAGCCACATGAGGCTCTAGGGTGATCGCGCGGCCCGCGTCACTGGCCGCCGATGCCGGCTCGCAGGCCGGTACCAGTGAAAGAGCGACCCATGTCGAGCGAGCAACCACCGCGCGTGCGGTTCCTGACCGTCGCGGAGGTCGCCGACGTCATGCGAGTGTCGAAGATGACCGTCTACCGGCTGCTCCATTCGGGTGAGATGCCCGCGGTGCGTGTCGGTCGGTCGTTCCGGGTGCCGCAGGACGCGCTCGACCACTACCTGGCGACCGCGGTCATCGACACCGAGCGCATGACGTCCTGACGTCGGCCCCCCTGGCGCGACCGGACGGTCCGTCGGCCGGCCTCGCACGAGGTCGTCGCGCAGCGCCCTGGCGATCCCGTAAGGTAGTGGAGGACTTTCCCGTGCGTGGGCGTCTCGACCTTGTGAGCATCCGTGTGAACATCGACCGCGCCGCGCGTCGATCGGACGACCACCCGGAGCGCATGCGCTCCCACCGGAAGTGAGTGAGGACCTATGGGCTCCGTCATCAAGAAGCGTCGCAAGCGGATGGCAAAGAAGAAGCATCGCAAGCTGCTTCGCAAGACGCGTCACCAGCGTCGCAACAAGAAGTGACCTCACCGCTCTCGCGGTAGGCGGATTGCTCAGGCCCGGCAGATGCCGGGCCTGAGCCGCGTCCGGACC
>DASVMA010000363.1:0-7126 GCA_036384595.1 Cellulomonas sp.
TCGCCGCTGCGCGGCACGACCGAGAAGGCCAGCCGCCTGCGCCAGATCATCGCCGAGCGCATGGTCGACGCGCTGCACAGCCAGGCGCAGCTCACGACGGTCATCGAGGTCGACGTGACGAAGGTCGCCCTGCTGCGGGCACGGGCGAAGAACGACTTCAAGGCGCGCGAGGGCATCAACCTCACGTTCCTGCCGTTCTTCGTGCTGGCCGCGATCGAGGCCCTCAAGGTCCACCCCAAGGTCAACGGCGTGCTCGAGGGCAACCAGATCACGTACCACGGCCACGAGAACGTCGGCATCGCCGTCGACACCCCGCGGGGTCTGCTCGTCCCGGTCATCCGGGATGCCGGGGACCTCAACCTCGCCGGGATCGCCCGCAAGATCGGTGACCTCGCCGTGCGCACGCGCGACAACAAGGTCACGCCCGACGAGCTGAGCGGTGCGACCTTCACCGTCACGAACACCGGCTCGGGTGGCGCGCTCTTCGACACGCCGATCGTCCCGGGTGGCACGTCCGCGATCCTCGGCACCGGGGGGATCGTCAAGCGTCCCGTGGTGATGACCAACGCCGACGGCGGCGAGGTCATCGCGATCCGTTCGATGTGCTACCTCGCACTGTCGTACGACCACCGCCTGGTCGACGGCGCCGACGCGTCGCGCTACCTGGCGACGGTCAAGGCACGCATCGAGGAGGGTGCGTTCGAGGCCGAGGTCGGCCTCTGACACACGTTCTCCCCGACGCCCGGTCGCCGGCCTCTCCCCGAGGTCGGCGGCCGGGCGTCGTCGTTCTCACGTGTCGTCGTTCTCACGTGCCGTCGTTCTCGGTTTCGCGGTGCTCCGTAGGGTGGGCACATGGACATCGTCGTTGCCGGCTCGCGCGGACTCATCGGCTCTGCGCTCGTTCCGGCGCTCCGTGCGCACGGGCACCACGTCCGTCGTCTCGTGCGGGGTACGCCCTCCGCGCCCGACGACGTCGAGTGGGACCCGGACGCCGGCCTGCTCGAACCGTCGGCGCTCGCGGGCGCCGACGCGGTCATCAACCTCGCGGGTGCCGGAGTCAGCGACCGCCCCCTGACGAAGGCTCGTAAGCGAACGGTCCTGCTGTCCCGGACGAGGACCGCCGGGCTCCTGGCCACGACGATGGCGGGCCTCGAGGCAGGTCCCCGGGTGCTGCTCCAGGCGTCCGGGATCGGCGCCTACGGGGATCGCGGTTCTGACCTGCTCGACGAGCACGAGCCGCTCGGCACCACGTTCTTCGCCGGCGTCGTCCGGCAGTGGGAGGCGTCGACGCTTCCCGCCGTCGAGGCCGGGCTCCGGGTCGCGCACCTCCGCAGCGGCATCGTCCTCGCGCCGCGCGGAGGTGCGCTCGGCCGGCTGCTGCCGCTCGTGCGCGCGGGCCTGGGTGGACCGCTCGGCTCAGGTCAGCAGTACTGGAGCTGGATCACCTTGCCCGACCAGGTGCGGGCGATCATCCATCTGCTCGATGCGCCGGTGGACGGGCCGGTGAACATGGTGGCTGGCGCCGACACGAACGCGGACCTGACCCGGGCGCTTGCCCACGCGCTGCATCGGCCGGCTGTCGTGCGCGCTCCGGCGTGGGCCGTGCGGATCGCCCTGGGTGACTTCGCCCCGGAGGTCCTCGGGTCGATCCGCGCGGTACCTCGCGCCCTGACCGACAGCAGGTTCGTCCCGGTGCACCCGGACCTGGCAGCCGCCGTGCGGTACGTCACGGCGTAGCGACGACCTGCGCCGGTCGCCGCGCGGAGGCGTCGCCGTCAGACGCCCGCGCCCGCCTCGCCCGGGGCCAGGACGTCCGCGACCCGCAACCCGTCGCTCGTCAGCTCGAGCTGGAGCACGACGGTGCGCTGCCCACCGGCTGCCACGGTGCTCTCGGTCGTGCCGTCGGCGCGCAGCAGCCGGTACCCCGACGTCGCCGACGTCACCGCGACCCTGGCCTGAGCGCCCTCCGTCGTGACGAGCTCGGCACCGGCCACCGTCACGGACAGCCCTTCGACGCGCAGGCCGCGCGCGGCCAGGTCGGCCAGGATCGCGGCGTCGGCCGTATGAGCCGGTGAGCCCAGCACCTCGACCGTCGCGAGCGCGCCGACATCGCCCGTCGACATCACGTCCGCCCGGAGCGCGGTGAGACGTTGGGCCTCGACGACCGGGTCGGCTGACGCAGTCTCTGCCGCTTCCATCGGTGCCGCCGGCGCTGGAGGCCGCACCGCGAGCACACCGGCGGCAGGCTCCCCCCGGAGCAGGCCGATCGCCGCCAGGGCGACGGCGCCGGGAGCGCGGTGAGCCACGTCGGTGGTGCCCGTGCCCTCACCGGGACCGCGCCCGTCCGCCTCGGCGGCACCTCGCTGGCTCACGGCGAACGTCAGCACCCCGCAGACCACGACCGCGCCGACGGCCGCAGCGATGCGACCGAGATGAGTCCGCCACGGTGCGCGCCCGCGGTGACGCGAGCTGCGTCGTGCCGTGGGCGTCCGACCGCCACGGCTCGCGAGGCCGGCGAGCTCGGTGCGGGCGAGCACCGAGCTGTCGGGCAGCATGATCGGCTCGGGCGCGTGCGCACGGAAGCACGCGTCAGCAAGCTCACGCGCGGCGAGCCTCAGCCGCGGGTCCGGGTCGGTCGCCGCCGTCAGCAGGTCCCAGACGCGCTGGTCGTCGCTCGAGGCCGCGGGGTCGGTGCCGGCTCCTCTCCCGGTGGGGGCGGGCCCGAGCTGGGCCAGCACCACGCTCGCGAGCGCGTGCACGTCCCCGGACGGCTCGCACGGTTCACCCCGGCGCACCTCGGGGGCCGCGAACCCTGGCGTGCCCGCGCTCGGTGTCAGCGCACCGAGGAGGTCCACGAGGACCGGCCGCCCGTCGAGACCGACGATGATGTTCGCCGGTGACACGTCGCCGTGGACGAGGCCGGCGACGTGCAGGGCGTCGAGGGCGTCGGCGAGCGGGACGGCCAGCGTCACCGCCTCCCCGGCGCTCAGCGGACCACGCGCGGATCGCAGGGCGGCGAGGGTAGGGCCGGGCACGTGGTCCACGAGCAGCGCGGCCACACCCGGGCCGACGGCGAGCACGTCCCGGACACGGGCGAGGTGCTCGTGCCGGACGTTGCGCAGCCGGTCGAGGCGAGCACCGTGCCGCGGGTCTGCGGCGAGGTCGACGACACGCACGACGACGCGGTCCGGAGGGCCGTCGAGGGCCACTGCCGACCACGCGGGTCCCTCTCCGCCGCACCCGATGGGTCCGAGGACCCGGTACCCGCCCGTGAGCAGGGCGGCGACGACGTCGGGGGGTGCTGCGGACGGTTCCATGGCGACATCGAACCGTGGATCGACGCCCTCCCGAGCGTCATCCACAGGACCAGTCGGCGGGTCTGCCTACCGGATGGTGACGACGCGGTGCTCGCGCGACGACTCGCGCGCGGCATCGAGCACCGCGGCCGTCCGCACGGCGTCCCACGGGTTGACGGGCACCGGGCCGCCGACGGTGAGCCAGCGCACGACCGCACGGTAGAAGTCGGCCGGGCCCCCGGGCGCGCGCGAGACCGGGACGCGCTCGGCCCCGTGCACGAGCCAGCCCTCGTGCGACTCGTGGGCATGGTCGTGCTTGGCGTGCGGGATGTCGTCGATGGCCGAGAACGGTGTGGGCTCAGCCTCGAACGACGTCACGAGGTAGGCCCCGGCGTCGCCCAGCACCCGGGTGCGCGGGCCGGGCGCACCGACCAGCGCACCGGTCTGCAGGTGGCTGTGCACCTGGACCCCGTTCGGCCCTGCGGCATGCTGCAAGGCGAGGAACACGTCGTCGTCGACGGGCGTCGTCAGTGAGCGGAGCTCGGCGTACACGGAGACGACGGGACCGAACAGCTGGACGGCGGAGTCGACGAGGTGCGAGCCGAGGTCGAGGAGAAGACCGCCCGCGACGACGTCGAGCTCCTTCCACCTGTGCTGCGGGACGGGGCGCCACCGCTCCCAGCGCCGCTCGAAGGTGTGGACGTTGCCGAGCGCCCCCGAGTCGAGCACCTGACGCAGGGTGAGCTGCTCGGCGTCCCACCGCCTGTTCTGGAAGACCGTGAGCCGGCCGCTGTGCGCCTCGGCCGTGCGGGCGAGCTGTCGGGCCTCGTGGGTGCTCGTCGCGAGCGGCTTGTCGACGACGACGGGCAGGCGTGCCTCGAGCGCGGCGTTCACGTTGGCCATGTGCGTGCCCGTAGGGCTCGCGACGACGACGAGGTCGAGCTCGGCGGCCCGCGTCAGCATCGTCGCGATGTCCGGGTCGATGACGACACCGGGCCAGTCGGCTCGCGCCGCAGCCACATGACCGGGGTCGCGCACGACGACGTGAGTGACGCGTTGACCGACCTCGCGCAGCAGGCGTGCATGCTCGCCACGCCCCGAAGCCCCGTACCCGACCAGCCCGACACGCAACGAGTCGCTCATGCCATTCACCATAGGACCGTCGGCTCGCGACCGTCAGGTGAGGCGCGGTCCGTGTCGCCGACTCACCCCTTCGGCCGTCCCAGTGCGCTCGGCCACCAGGTGCGCCGACCGATGTCGTGCACCAGGGCAGGCACGAGCAGGCTCCGCACGATCAAGGTGTCGATGAGCACGCCGAACGACACGATGAACGCGAGCTGGGCGAGGAAGAGCAGGGGGATGACGCCGAGCGCGGCGAACGTCGCCGCGAGGACGACGCCGGCGGACGTGATGACCCCGCCTGTCACGGCGAGGCCGCGCAGCACCCCCTCACGGGTGTCGACGCGCAGGCTCTCCTCGCGGACGCGCGTCATGAGGAAGATCGAGTAGTCGACACCGAGCGCGATCAGGAACGTGAAGGCGAACAGCGGGACGGACGGGTCGGCGCCCGGGAACCCGAAGACGTGGTTGAACGCGATCGCGGAGACACCGAGCGCCGCGGCGAAGGACAGCACGTTCGCGGCCATGAGCAGCAGGGCCGCGACGACCGACCGGAGCAGCAGCATGAGGATGAGGAGGATCACCGCGAGCACGAGGGGGACGATGACCCGCAGGTCCCGGGTGCCCGAGAGCTGGGTGTCGAGCGACTGCGCCGCAGCACCCCCGACGAGGGCGTCCGGAGAGGCCCCGTGGACGGCGACCCGCAGCGCCTCGATCGTGCGCACGGCCTCCTGCGTGTCGGCCGCGGCCGTCGTGGCGACATCGATCCGCACCCGCCCGTCGACGACCTTGGGCGGCGACTGCTGCCCGTTCGACGTGCCGGCAGGTGCGCCCGCTCCCCCGCTGCCCGAGTAGGCGGTCACGGTGTCGACGCCGGGGACCGACTGGGCGGCAGCCGCGACGGCCTCGAGGTCGGCCTCGGGCGCGATGACGATCGCGGGCTGGACGGTCCCGGCAGCGAAGTGGTCCGCGAGCACCTGCTCGCCGCTGACGGCGTCGACGTTCGTCAGGAAGACGGCCGTCTGGCTCGTCCCGCTGGCCTGGAGCGTCGGCAGGAACGCGGCCCCCGCGACGAGGACGAGTGCGGTGACGAGCCACACGGGCCGCGCGTGCGCGCCGACGAACCGGGCGATGCGACCCCAGAGCCCCGTGAGGACATCGGCCGTGGGCCGGGCGATCGCCCCGATGGACGCCGTCTGCGACACGTCGTCGACGACGCGCGGGCGACGCGGCCAGAACAGGCCGCGCGACCGGCGTCCGGCGATCAGGAGCAGGGCCGGCAGGAAGGTCATCGAGGCGAGGAATGCCGAGAGGATCGCGATGGCGCCGACGGGCCCGAGGCTCCGGTTCGAGGCGAGGTCGGAGAGCATGAGGCAGAGCAGGCCCGCGATGACGGTCCCTGCGCTGGCGGCGATGGGCGCGATCGACGCGCGGACGGCGCGCCCCATCGCCGTGTGCGGGCTCTCGGTGTGGTGCAGCTCCTCGCGGTAGCGCGCGACCAGCAGCAGCGCGTAGTCCACCGAGGCGCCGACGACGAGGATCGACATGATCCCTTGCGCCTGGCCGTTGAGCGTCAGAAGGCCCGCGTCGGCGAGGTGGTAGACCGCGAGCGCCGCAGCGCAGAGTGCGAACACCGCTGAGACGATCACCATGAACGGCAGGAACGGCGAGCGGTACACGACGACGAGGATCAGCAGCACCGCGCCGAGCGCGACGAGCAGCAGGACGCTGTCGATCCCGCCGAACGCGTTGACGAGGTCGGCGACGAAGCCCCCGGGTCCGGTGACCCAGGCCTGCAGGCCGACGCTCCCCGAGCCTGTGGCGGTGGCGCCGAGCCGGCTGTCGAGCGTGTCGCGCAGTCCTTGGACGACCGCGCCGGTCACGCCCTTCTGGTTGGCGAGCACGTCACCCGCTCGCGCGCCGTCGAGGGCCAGCGGGACGAGGAGGGCCTTCCCGTCCTGCGACGGGATCACGACCGCGGGCCCGACGAGCACGTCGGCCAGGGTTCCGGGGTCGCCGGCTGCCGGGTCGGCGCCCGGGATGGCCATGCTCCCGATCTCGGCGGCGAGTCCCTGCACCGCGGTGAGCTGCGCGGGCGTGATCGCGGTACCGTCCTCCGGCTGGAGCACGACGAGCACCGGTAGCGTCTCGACGTCGACGAAGCCCTTGCCGGCGGTCCCGGCCCGGGCCGACTCGGCCGAGGCAGGCAGGAACGCGGCGGCGTCGTTGGTCTGGACCTGCGACAGCTTGCCCTGCGCCATACCGCCCAGCCCGCCGACGCCCAGCCAGGCGAGCAGGACGACGACGATGACGACGGCGCGCAACACCGGACCCCGAGAATTGCTCAGCATGCTGAGTATCATGGGGTACGGCCCGACGGCGCGCAAACGAGAGGTGGTGGGAGCCCGTGGTGACCGAGATGCCAGGGGCGTCAGAAGGGCAGATCCCGGCGCGCGCGACGTCGACCGATCCCGCCGACTGGCCCGTCGGACGCCTGCTGTCGGCTGCCGCGCGCCGCGTCGAGCGCGAGTGGAACGCCCACCTGGCCACGTGGGACCTCAACCACGCGAGCATGCCGGTGCTGCTGCACCTCCTGCAGCGCCCTCGTTCGCAACGCGAGCTCGCGAGCGCGAGCGGCGTCACCGAGCAGACGATGAGCCGGATCCTCGCGCGCATGGAGCGCACGGGATACGTCACGCGCGCGCCTGATG
>DASVMA010000364.1:0-2905 GCA_036384595.1 Cellulomonas sp.
GCCGTCGACCAAGCGGATCGAGGTGTCCGTCGTCGTCCCCGTGCCGGACCTCTCCGACCTGCGTGGCACGCCCGGCGTCCGCAGCGGTCGACCTGCTGACGTCCCCCCGCTCCCCCCGGGCGAGGTCGACCTGACAGGGCCGGCGGCGGGGCCGCTCGCCCGCCCGTCGATCTGGCCCCACGTCGAGGAGCGGGTCGTCGACCTCGTCGCGGGCCACCGCACGACGCTCGTCTTCACGAACTCCCGCCGGGGCGCCGAGCGGCTGACCGCCCGGATGAACGAGGTGTGGGCCGAGCGCAACGGCGCGTTCGTGCCCGACCCCGGCACGCTGCGTCCCGCGCAGTCGCCCGGCGAGTCGGGCACGGCGGTGGGGATCGACACGCGCGACGCGTCGACGATCCTCGCGCGCGCCCATCACGGGTCGATGAGCCGCGCGGAACGGACCCGCACCGAGACCGAGCTCAAGGCGGGGCGACTGCCCGCCGTCGTCGCCACGAGCTCGCTCGAGCTCGGCATCGACATGGGGGCGATCGACCTCGTCGTCCAGGTCGGCACACCGCCCTCGGTCGCGAGCGGCCTGCAGCGCGTCGGACGCGCCGGCCACCAGGTCGGTGCGGTCTCTCGCGGCGTCGTGTTCCCGACGTTCCGCGGCGAGCTCGTCCCCGCCGCCGTCACGGCCGCCCGCATGCGGACCGGTGAGCTCGAGGAGCTGACGGTCCTGTCGAACCCGCTCGACGTCCTCGCGCAGCAGGTCGTGGCGATGGTGGCTGTCGAGGACTGGTCGGTCGCCGAGCTCGCGACGCTCGTCCGCCGGTCCGCACCGTTCGCCACGGTCGGCGACGCGACCCTCCACGCCGTCCTCGACATGCTCGCCGGCCGGTACCCGAGCGAGGAGTTCGCCGAGCTGCGGCCACGCATCGTCTGGGACCGCACGCTCGACGTGCTCTCGGCGCGGCCGGGAGCGCTGCGGCTGGCGGTCACGAGCGGCGGGACGATCCCGGACCGCGGCCTGTACGGCGTGTTCTTGGCGGGGCCGTCGGTCGCGAGCGACGTGGCAGCCGACGACGAGCGCGTCGCGGGCCGGCCGCGCGGCGGCAAGCGCGTGGGCGAGCTCGACGAGGAGATGGTCTACGAGTCGCGCGTCGGCGACACGTTCACCCTCGGGTCGAGCACGTGGCGCATCGAGGAGATCACCCCCGACCGGGTGGTCGTCTCACCCGCTCCCGGCCTGCCTGGCCGCCTGCCGTTCTGGAAGGGCGACTCCCCCGGTCGCCCCGCGGAGCTGGGTCGAGCGATGGGCGCCTGGGTCCGTGAGCTGCTCGCGCTGCCCGGCGACGAGGCCCGCTCGTCCGTCGAGCGCGCGGGCCTGGACGCGTGGGCGGCCGACAACCTGCTGGCCTACGTCCACGAGCAGCGCACCGCGACCGGCGAGGTGCCGACCGACGCCACGCTCGTCGTCGAGCGCTTCCGCGACGAGATCGGTGACTGGCGCATCGTCGTCCACTCCCCGTACGGCGCGCGCGTGCACGGACCCTGGGCGCTGGTCGTCGCCGCGCGGCTGCGCGAACGCTTCGGCGTCGACGTCGCAGCCATGCACGCCGACGACGGCATCGTCCTGCGCCTCCCCGACCTGATGGCCACCGACGCCCATCCCGGCCCAGACGCAGGAGCGCGATGGTCCGACGACGGGCCCGCCATCGAGTCCGCCGACCTGCTCATCGACGCGGATGACGTGGCCGACGCGGTCCGCGCGGAGCTCGGGGGTTCGGCGATGTTCGGGGCCCGATTCCGCGAGGCGGCCGCCCGCGCGCTGCTGCTGCCGCGGCGTCGTCCGGACAAGCGTCAGCCACTGTGGCAGCAGCGGCAGCGCTCCGCGCAGCTCCTGAGCGTCGCCGCGCAGTACCCCGACTTCCCGATCCTGCTCGAGGCCGTGCGGGAGTGCCTCCAGGACGACTTCGACATCGCCGCGCTGACCACGCTCATGCGCGACATCGCTGCGCGGCGCGTGCGGGTCGTCGAGGTCACGACACCCACGCCGTCGCCCTACGCGCAGTCGCTCCTGTTCGGCTACACCGCCCAGTTCCTGTACGACGGCGACGCCCCGCTCGCCGAGCGCCGCGCCGCAGCACTGACCCTCGACCCGACGCTCCTCGCCGAGCTCCTCGGGAGCGGGCAGTCGCAGCTCGCCGACCTCCTGGACCCTGCGGCGGTCGTGCGCACCGAGGCAGAGATCGGGGGGTTCGCCCCGGACCGTCAGGCGCGTTCGCTCGAGCAGGTCGCCGACGTGGTGCGCCGGCACGGTCCCCTGCCCGTCGGCGAGATCGAGCGCCGCACCCGCGAGGACGTGCGCCCGCAGGTGGCGGGCTGGCTCACCGAGCTCGAGTCCGCGCGCCGACTCATCCACGTCCGCCTCGCGGGCGTCCAGGCGGGGTCGAGCGAGCAGTGGGCGGCGGTCGAGGACGCCGGGCGCCTGCGGGACGCGCTCGGCGTCGCGCTCCCCGTCGGCGTCCCCGAGGCCTTCACCGAGGTGCTTCCTGATCCGCTCGGGGACCTCGTGCGCCGGCACGCCCGTACGCGCGGTCCGTTCCCCGCGACGGAGGTCGCCGTGCGCTTCGGCCTCGGGGTGGCGGTCGCGACCGATGTGCTGCGCCGGCTCGAAGGGTCGGGCGCGCTCGTGCAGGGACGGCTGCGGCCCGACGTGCTGGGCGGGGTCGGTGACGAGTTCTGTGACGCCGACGTCCTGCGGACGCTGCGCCGACGTTCGCTCGCCGCGCTCCGCTCGGAGGTCGAGCCGGTCGACCCCCGGGTGCTGGGCGTCTTCCTGCCGCGCTGGCAGGGCATCGACCCTGTCCCGGTCACGGCAGGGCCATCCCACCGGTCAGGCTCGCTGCGGGGTGTCGACGGC
>DASVMA010000365.1:0-1791 GCA_036384595.1 Cellulomonas sp.
CCCCGTGCCCGAGGTTCACGACGTGCCCGGGTGCGTGCGAGCCGCGCGCGATGACGTCACGGACGTGCGCCTCGAGCACCGGCCAGGGAGCGGCCAGCAGCGCGGGGTCGATGTTGCCCTGCAGCGGCGTGCGTCCGCCGAGCCGACGGTTCGCCTCGTCGAGCGGCAACCGGTAGTCGACGCCGACGACGTCCGCCCCGACGTCGCGCATCGCCACGAGCAGCTCGCTCGTGCCGGTCCCGAAGTGCACGGTCCGCACGTCGAGGTCGGTGACGTGCCGGAACGCGCGCTCCGACCACGGCGCCGCATGCGCCTCGTAGTCGGCGAGCGACAACGACCCGGCCCAGGAGTCGAACAGCTGGGCTGCGCTCGCCCCGGCGAGGACCTGCGCGCGCAGGAACTCCCCGGTGACGTCGGCAGCCCACGCCATGAGGCCGGCCCAGGTGTCGGGGTCGGAGTGCATGAGGGTGCGCGCAGCCAGGTGGTCGCGCGACGGACGGCCCTCGACGAGGTAGGCCGCGAGCGTGAACGGTGCGCCGGCGAACCCGATGAGCGGGGTCGAGCCGAGCGCGGCGACCGTGAGGCCGACCGCCTCGGTGATCGGGGCGAGCGCCTCGGCGGTGAGCGGCCCGGCGTCCTGCAGGCGGGCGACGTCGTCGGCGGTGCGGACCGCCGAGCCCAGCACGGGTCCGACGCCGGGCTCGATGACGACGTCGACCCCCGCGAGCCGCAGCGGCACGACGATGTCGGAGAAGAAGATGCCGGCGTCGACGTCGTGGCGGCGCACCGGCTGCAGCGTGAGCTCCGAGGCGAGCTCGGGGGTCAGGCACGCGTCGAGCATCGCGGTGCCGGTCCGGGCCGCGCGGTACTCGGGCAGCGACCGACCTGCCTGCCGCATGAACCACACAGGTCTGCGCGCGGGGCGCCCGCCGGAATAGGCGGTCACGAGCGCGGAATGTGTCGTGCGACCGTCGACGAGCGGATGCGTGGGGGGAAGGCTCACGCGTCGATTGTGCCGGACATTCCTCGGAGTGATTCAATCGGCCCCGTGGTGCTGCTGAGTTTGATCGCCAGCCACCACGACCTCGACCTCGCAGTGCTGGAGCGGCTCTCTGCCGACACGCACGCCGTCGGACACGAGATCGTGGCCGGCTGCGCGCCCGTCACCGGGGCCGTCGTCCTTGCGACGTGCAACCGGTTCGAGCTGTACCTGGAAGTCGACGACCCCGCGCACGTCGCCGACGCCCGCGCCGGGGCCGCAGCGGTCGTCGCCGCCCGCTCGGGGTACCGCGCCGAGCGCGTCGAGACCGAGCTGCACGTCGGCAGCGGCGTCGAGGTCGCCGAGCACCTGTTCGCCGTGGCGGCCGGGCTCGACTCGATGGTCGTCGGCGAGCGCGAGATCTCCGGTCAGGTGCGTCGGGCGCTGAGCGCTGCACGACGCGACGGCACGACGACGTCGGACCTCGAGGCGCTGTTCCAGGCCGCGTCGCGGGCCTCGCGCACCGTCGGCTCGAGCACGGGGCTCGGTGGCGCTGGACGATCGGTCGTCGCCGTGGCGCTCGACCTCGTCCAGGACGACCTGCCCGGCTGGCCCGACGTCCGCTGCGTGCTCATCGGGACCGGCTCCTACGCCGGGGCGAGCCTCGCGGCGCTGCGGGCCCGCGGCTGCTCCGACATCCGCGTGTTCTCGCCGAGCGGCCGGGCGCACGCGTTCGCCACCGCACGCGGCGCCCGGGCGATCACCGGCTCCGACCTGCACGCCGAGCTCACCGACGTCGATCTCGTGGTGGC
>DASVMA010000366.1:0-2759 GCA_036384595.1 Cellulomonas sp.
CGCGCGGAGCGTCAAGGCGCCGTCGGAGGCCTGGGCGAACCCGTCGCGGGCCGAGCCGAGGCCGACCAGGACCTTGTCGACGCCCTGCTCGCCGACCGTCGCAGCCACGGCGTCCCGCACCTGCGTCATCGCTGAGCGACCGAGCGTGGAGGCGAGGAACGAGTTGGCGTCGTTGTAGGTGACCAGCAGCTGCGCGCTGGTGGGGTCGGCGCCGCCCGCGGAGACGATGTCGGCCGAGAACTCGGCGGGGACGGTCACCGCGAAGTAGTACGTGCCGTTCGCGACGCCGTCGGCAGCGTCCTTCGCGTCGGTCAGGTGCCAGTCGAGGTCGCCCGAGGCGAGCAGCCGGGTCGAGACGTCGGCGCCGGCATGGAGAGCGACGCCGTCAAGGGTTGACCCCTGGTCCGCGTCGACCAGCGCGACCGGCAGCTGGTCCAGGTGGCCGGTCGGGTCCCAGAACGCCCACAGGTACAGGGCTCCGTACAGCAGCGGGATGAAGATCATCGCGCCGACGGCCATCTTCGGCAGCAGTCCGCGGCGGAACCGGCGCAGCTCGGTGCCGGTGGAGGTGAGGGCGAGCATGGTGATCCTTCGAGACGGTTCGGTGCGCAGGCCGCGGGCGGCGGGGCGCTTCGGGCTGACGGGGTGCCGGTCAGGCGGCGGGCACGGCGTGCGGACCGGTCGCGAGCATGACCTGCTCGGGCCGCCGGTCCCAGCGCATGCGAGCCACCTCGTCGAACGACGCGACCGACGCGATCACCGTGGTCCCGGATGCGGCGATGGCCTCGAGCCGGGACCAGACGGTCTGTCGCCGGACGGAGTCGTGCACCTGGTCGACGTCGTCGACCACGATCAGGTCGGGGTGCTGCGCCATCGCGAGCGTGAGGCGCAGCAGCATCGCGTCCACCTCGTCGAGGTCCCACACGAGGCTGTCGACCCGTGGCAGTGGTCGCTCGCCGAAGACCGGCCGGGCGAGAGCGGTGAAGGTGGCCTGGTCGACCCGGGCGACCCGGCGGTACCACGGTGACAACCAGGCGAGGCGCTCGCGGACGGTGTCGGCGACGGTGACCGACTCGTCGAGGTCGTCGACGCCGGCGAAGCCCGCGACGGCAGCGCGGGCCTGGACGGCCCCGCGACGACGCGGCAGCGGCTCTCCGAGCACGGTCAGGACCGATCCGCGGTCGGGCACCATGCGGCCGGCGAGCGTCAGCAGGAGGCTCGACCGACCACCGCCCTGGGGCCCCTGCACGACGACGAGCGCCCCGGCGGGCACGTCCAGGTCCACGGGCCCGTACACGGCGCCGCGACGCGTGTGCAGCGTCAGCCCGCGGGCGCTCACGGCGGTCTCCCGCGTGGGGGGTCCCTGCGGCTCGTCCGTCGTCTCGACGTGCGGGGTGGGGATGAGGTGCGACACGAGTCCTCCGATAGTCGCTGAACTGACCGGTCAGTACAAAGACTACGGCGCGGTGATCCCGAACCCCAACTGCAGAGGTGTTCCGTCGCTCACATGCGCCCGCCAGGCTCGGCGTGGTCCCCGGAACGCAGCGGCGCCGCGCATGAAAGAATCCGCGCATGGCGATGAGAGAGATCCGTACGGTCGGCGACCCGGTCCTGCGGACACCGTGCGACCCGATCACGTCCATCGACGACCGCGTGCGCTCCCTCGTTGCCGACCTGATCGAGACGGTCGACCACGACGGCCGCGCGGGTCTGGCCGCGAACCAGATCGGCGTCGGGCTCCGCGCCTTCTCGTGGAACATCGACGACGAGGTGGGCTACGTGCTCAACCCGACGATCGTCGAGCTCTCCGAGGACTACCAGGACGGCGACGAGGGCTGCCTGTCGGTTCCGGGGCTCTGGTACCCCACGCGTCGCGCCTGGTACGCGCGCGTGGTCGGCGAGGACCTTGACGGCAAGGAGGTCGTCGTCGAGGGCACCGAGCTCATGGCCCGCTGCCTGCAGCACGAGGTCGACCACCTCGACGGTCACCTCTACCTCGACCGCCTCGAGCGCTCGGTCCGCAAGAAGGCCATGCGGGCCATCCGCGAGCAGCTCTGACGCCCTGCGGGGCGCGCCGCGCGCGTCGGCGCTGGCGCTGAGGGTGTGATGTCGGGCATGCTGTCCCCAGCACGCCGCGACACCGTGTGAACTTCCTGTGTGTGAACTCCCGTAGTCGGACTGAGGTCGTTGGGGAAGACGAACCTCGAACCGTCAAGGAGGGCGACATGGCTGGTGCAATCACCCGCGGTGTACTTTTCGTGCACTCAGCGCCACGTGCGCTGTGCCCCCACCTCGAGTGGGCGGCAGGCAACGTGCTGGGCGCACGCGTGTCCTTGGACTGGACAGCGCAGCCGGCCGCGCCCGGCATGTACCGCGCGGAGTACTCCTGGCAGGGCGCCCAGGGGACCGGTGCGCGGCTCGCCTCGTCGCTGCGCGGCTGGACCCACCTGCGCTACGAGGTGACCGAGGAGGCCAGCCACGGGACCGACGGCTCGCGCTGGAGCCACACCCCTGAGCTCGGCATCTTCCATGCCCAGACGGACGTGCACGGCAACGTCGTCGTGCCCGAGGACCGCATCCGCGCGGCGCTCGAGCACGCGGCCGACCCCGCACGGCTCAGGACCGAGCTCGACCTCGCCCTCGGCCAGGCCTGGGACGACGAGCTCGAGTCGTTCCGGTACGCGGGCGCGGGGGCACCGGTCCGCTGGCTGCACCGCGTCGGCTGACCCGTCGGGGTCAGCCGACGCGGCACGTCATGC
>DASVMA010000367.1:0-3546 GCA_036384595.1 Cellulomonas sp.
GTGCGCGCATCCCCGCGGACGAGACGCACGTCGAGGCCCGAGGCCGCCACGTTGCGCGCTGCCCAGTCGTGCGCGACCCGGTCCAGCTCGACGGCATGCACGACGGCGCCACGCACCTCGTGCGCGAGCGCGAGCGCGATCGCACCCGAGCCTGTGCACAGGTCCGCCACGAGGACCGACCCTGATCGCGCCTCGACGGCGTGCGCCTCGACGATCGCCACCTCGGCGACCTGCTCGGTCTCCGGCCGCGGGACGAACACCCCGGGCCCGACCGCGAGCTCGAGACCCCGGAACGGGGCTCGACCCGTCAGGTGCTGGAGCGGCTCGCGCGCCGCGCGTCGGGCCACGAGCTCGCCGAACCCCTCGGGAGCCGGTCGGCCGAGGATCGCCGCCGCCTGGACCTGCCCGCGGCTGACCGTCGCCCCCGCGAGGGCACCCATGAGGTGCGCGGCGAGGAGCTCGGCGTCGACCCGGGGGCTCGGGACCCCCGCCGCCGCGAGCAGCGTCTCGGCTGCACGCAGCTCCGCGGCGAGGGGGCGGCCGGTCATGAGCCCGCGGCCGCCAGCTGGGCGGCCTCGTCGGCGTCGATCGCCGACCGCACGACGGGGTCGAGGTCGCCGTCGAGCACGGCGTCGAGGTTGTACGCCTTGTAGCCCGTGCGGTGGTCGGCGATGCGGTTCTCGGGGTAGTTGTAGGTGCGGATCCGCTCGGACCGGTCGACCGTACGGACCTGCGAGCGACGCGCCTCGCTGGCCGCCGCGGCAGCCTCCTCCTGCTTGGCGGCGAGCAGCCGGGCGCGCAGCACGCGCATCGCCTGCTCGCGGTTCTGCAGCTGGGACTTCTCGTTCTGCATCGACACCGTGATGCCGGTCGGCAGGTGCGTGATGCGCACGGCCGAGTCGGTGGTGTTGACCGACTGCCCGCCGGGTCCCGACGACCGGTACACGTCGATCCGCAGGTCGTTCTGGTCGATCGCGACCTCGGCGTCGTCCTCGGGCTCGGGCAGCACGAGGACGCCAGCCGCCGACGTGTGGATGCGCCCCTGCGACTCGGTGACGGGCACGCGCTGCACGCGGTGGACGCCACCCTCGTACTTGAGGCTCGCCCAGACGCCCTGCGCGGCATCGGGGAGCGCGCCGCGGGACTTCACCGCGACGTGCACGTCCTTGTAGCCACCGAGGTCGGACTCGGTCGACTCGATGATCTCCGTGCTCCAGCCTCGCCGCTCGGCGTAGCGCAGGTACATCCGCAGCAGGTCGCCCGCGAACAGCGCCGACTCCTCGCCACCCTCGCCCGCCTTGATCTCGAGGATCACGTCACGGCCGTCGTCGGGGTCACGCGGGACCAGGACGCGTCGCAGCCGCTCGGCTGCGGTGTCGGCGGCATCCCGCAGGCTCGGCAGCTCCGCGGCGAACGCTGCGTCGGTCTCGGCGAGCTCCGTCGCGTCCTCGACGTCGTCGGCGGCAGCCCGCCAGGCACGGTAGGCCGCGACGACCTGGCCCAGCTCGGCGTACCGCCGTCCGAGCTTGCGGGCGCGCGCGGCGTCCGCGTGGACCTCGGGGGCGGACAGCTGGCTCTCGATCATGGCGTGCTCGGCGAGCAACGGCTCCGCCGCGGCGAACGGGTTGCTCATGCGGGGGACCTCCAGGGTCCGGGTGCTGCGGGGGGCGTGCAGACAAACGAACAGCGCCGGCGCCCTGCGGACGCTGCCATGGAGGGCAGCCGTCCGCCGGGCACCGGCGCTGTCAGGTCGCTAGCTGGCGGCGGTCTTCTTGCCGTAGCGCGCCTCGAACCGGGCCACACGGCCACCGGTGTCGAGGATCTTCTGCTTGCCCGTGTAGAACGGGTGGCAGGCGCTGCAGACGTCGGCACGGATCTCGCCCGACTTCTGGGTCGACCGCGTGGTGAACGTGTTCCCACACGTGCAGGTGACCTGGGTCACCACGTACGGCGGGTGGATGTCCTTCTTCACAGAAACTCTCCTCGATGGGTTGTCCCCGGGTCGCGAGCGAGTACCGCTCACGTGAACCGCGAACCGACGGATCATTGTGCCAGAACCGCGAGGGGCGTCGAAACCTTCCCGATCGCCCCGCCCGATCCTCCGTGCTCAGTCGTGCTGGTTGTTCGCCCCGGGTGTGGTCTTCTGCACCTGGAGCAGGAACTCCGCGTTGGACTTCGTCTTGCGGAGCTTGTCGAGCAGCAGCTCGATGGCCTGCTGCTGGTCGAGCGCCCCCATGACGCGACGCAGGGTCCAGACGATCTTCAGCTCGTCGGGCGCCATGAGGATCTCCTCGCGGCGCGTGCCCGACGCGTTGACGTCGACCGCCGGGAAGATCCGCTTGTCCGCGAGCGAACGGGAGAGCCGGAGCTCCATGTTCCCGGTGCCCTTGAACTCCTCGAAGATGACCTCGTCCATCTTGGACCCGGTCTCGACGAGCGCGGAGGCGAGGATCGTGAGCGACCCGCCGTGCTCGATGTTGCGCGCCGCCCCGAAGAACCGCTTCGGGGGGTAGAGCGCCGACGCGTCGACGCCACCGGAGAGGATGCGGCCCGAGGCGGGCGCCGCGAGGTTGTAGGCCCGCGACAGCCGCGTGAGCGAGTCGAGGAGCACGACGACGTCCTGACCGAGCTCGACGAGCCGCTTGGCACGCTCGATCGCCAGCTCGGCGACGATCGTGTGGTCGGAGGCGGGGCGGTCGAAGGTCGACGCGATGACCTCACCCTTGACCGTCCGCTCCATGTCTGTGACCTCTTCGGGGCGCTCGTCGACGAGCACGACCATGAGGTGGACCTCAGGGTTGTTCGCGGTGATCGCGTTGGCGATCTGCTGCATGATGATCGTCTTGCCGGCCTTGGGCGGCGACACGATCAGACCACGCTGGCCCTTGCCGATGGGCGCGACGATGTCGATGACGCGAGGCGAGATCTTGGTCGGGTCGTTCTCGAGCCGGAGACGCTCCTGCGGGTAGAGCGGCGTCAGCTTGGCGAACTCGGGGCGGTCTCGCGCCTCGTCCGGGTGCAGGCCGTTGACCGAGTCGAGGCGCACGAGCGCGTTGAACTTGGCCCGCGCGGCGCTGCTCTGAGGCAGCTGTTCCCCCTCGCGCTGCTGACGCACCGCTCCGGTGATCGCGTCGCCGCGACGCAGGCCGGCCTTCTTGACCTGGCCGAGCGACACGTACACGTCGCTCGGTCCGGGCAGGTAGCCGCTCGTACGGACGAAGCCGTAGTTCTCGTGGATGTCGAGGATCCCGGCGACGGGCAGCAGGACGTCGTCCTCGCTGACCTCGACCTCCTCGTAGCCCGCCAGGTCCCCGCCCGGGCCACGCGCGACGACGCGCCCGCGCTTGGGACGCTCACGGTCGCGGTACCGGTCGCGGGACCGCCGACGACGGCCCCCGCGCTCGTCGGTGTCGTCGAACTGGCCCTGGCCCTGCCCGCCGCCCTGGCCCTGGCTCGAGCCCTGGCCGGCAGCCTGGACCTGCGCCGTGTCGCCGGCCTGACGCTGACCCGACGGCTGACCGCCGTCCTGACGAGCGCCACCGTCCA
>DASVMA010000368.1:0-7620 GCA_036384595.1 Cellulomonas sp.
CAGTGCGAGCGCGACCGACCGCGGCAGGTCGAGATCGGGTGAGTCCATGGCTCCAAACTACGACGCGCGTCGCGGTCGGACCGCTTCGGTCCGCGGCGGCTAGGGTCAGTGCCCATGACCGACGTGCTGGACCTGCAGGGCGTGACCATCCGGCGGGGGACCGCCACCATCCTCGACGGCCTCACGTGGCACGTCGGTGAGGGTGAGCGATGGGTCGTGCTCGGCCCGAACGGCGCCGGCAAGACGACCCTGCTGCAGGTGGCCGCCGGGCGGATGCAGCCGTCCGCAGGCACGGCCGACCTGCTCGGCTCGCGGCTCGGCCGCGTCGACGTGTTCGAGCTGCGACCGCGGATCGGCCTGTCGAGCGCCTCGCTCGCCGACCGGATCCCGCCGGGGGAGACCGTGCGTGACGTCATCCTGACCGCGGCGTACGGCGTGACCGGCCGCTGGCGCGAGGCGTACGAGGAGCCCGACGAGTCCCGTGCCGCCGACCTGATGGCGGCGTTCGGCGTGGCCGACCTGGCCGAGCGCAGGTTCGGCACCCTGAGCGAGGGCGAGAGCAAGCGCGCGCAGATCGCCCGCGCGCTGATGAGCGACCCCGAGCTCCTCCTGCTCGACGAGCCGGCGGCCGGCCTCGACCTGGCCGGGCGTGAGGAGCTGGTCGGCGCTCTCGCCGAGCTGGCCGGCGACCGCCGGTCCCCGGTGCTCGTGCTCGTCACGCACCACGTCGAGGAGATCCCGCCGGGCTTCACGCACCTGCTGCTGCTGCGTGCCGGTCGTGTGCACGCCGCCGGGCCCCTCGACGAGACGCTGACCGCCCAGAACCTGTCGGGGGCCTTCGGCCTCGACCTCGTCGTGGACCGCGTCGGCGACCGTTGGGCCGCACGAGCGTCGCACTAACGCGAGGCGTTGCTCGAAGACCCCACGGAACGGCAAAGCAACCACCTAGGATCGGTTGAGACGGCTGTACCGCGCATCGATGCGACGGTGCGCCCGCCGTGACTTGGAGGTCGACATGAGCGGTTGGCTGTGGTGGGTGGGCGGTGCACTGCTGCTCGGGATCGCCGAGATCGTGTCGGTCCAGCTGGTCTTCCTGATGTTCGCCGGTGGAGCGCTCGCCGGTGCGGTCGCGAGTGCGCTGGGCGCCGGTATGCCGGTGCAGATCGGTGTCGCAGTGGTGGCGTCCATGCTGCTGCTGTTCGCGCTCCGCCCCTGGCTGCTGCGTCGGCTCCGACTGCGGGTGCCGCTCGTCGAGACCAACGCCGCAGCGCTCGTGGCACGGGAGGCCGTGGTGCTGTCGACCACGACCGAGGACAGCGGCCGCGTGAAGCTCGGCGGTGAGGTCTGGTCGGCACGGGCAGCGCACGAGGGCGAGGTCTTCGCGCCCGGCACCGAGGTGCACGTCGTCCGGATCGAGGGGGCGACGGCCATCGTGACCGCCGCGGGCGGACCTGCTCGGCCGACCCCCCGCTGAGTGCGCGGTCACCTGACCGCGCCCGAACTGCCGTGCGAGATCCCTCGGACGGTCACACCGAGGAGAACACATGGATCAACCCGGGTACATCATCCTGGCGCTCGTCATCCTCTTCGTCGTCATCGTGCTCGTGCGGGCGGTTCGGATCGTCCCGCAGGCCACCGCGCTCCTCATCGAGCGGCTCGGACGGTACTCGCGGACGCTCGACGCCGGCCTGCACCTGCTCATCCCGTTCGTCGACCGGGTTCGTGCGGGGGTCGACCTGCGTGAGCAGGTCGTGTCCTTCCCGCCGCAGCCCGTG
Source organism: Cellulomonas sp. (assembly GCA_036384595.1). Classification (GTDB taxonomy): domain Bacteria; phylum Actinomycetota; class Actinomycetes; order Actinomycetales; family Cellulomonadaceae; genus Cellulomonas_A. Next base: position 1,776 of record DASVMA010000368.1, read on the forward strand.
ATCACGTCCGACAACCTGGTCGTGAGCATCGACACGGTCATCTACTTCCAGGTGACCGAGCCCAAGTCGGCCGTCTACGAGATCTTCAACTACATCATCGGCATCGAGCAGCTCACGGTCACCACGCTGCGCAACGTCATCGGGTCGATGGACCTCGAGCAGACGCTGACGAGCCGTGACCAGATCAACGGCCAGCTCCGCGGTGTCCTCGACGAGGCGACCGGCAAGTGGGGCATCCGGGTGAACCGGGTCGAGCTCAAGTCGATCGACCCGCCCGCGAGCATCCAGGGCTCGATGGAGCAGCAGATGCGTGCCGAGCGTGACCGTCGTGCCGCGATCCTCACGGCCGAGGGCGTCAAGCAGTCGCAGATCCTCACGGCCGAGGGTGACAAGCAGGGCGCGATCCTGCGGGCCGAGGGTTCTGCCCAGGCGGCGATCCTCACCGCCGAGGGCGAGGCCCGCGCGATCCTGCAGGTCTTCGACGCGGTCCACCGCGGGGACGCCGACCCCAAGCTGCTCGCGTACCAGTACCTGCAGATCCTCCCGAAGCTCGCAGCGAGCCCGGCGAACAAGGTCTGGATCATCCCGTCCGAGCTCACGGGTGCGCTGTCCCAGCTCACGCAGGGCTTCTCGGGGTCGTTCACCGGTCAGCCGGACGGCACGGCAGCTCCGGCGCGCCCGGCAGGGACCTCTCCGCTCGGCATCGACCTGCCGCCGGTCACCCTGACCGACCCGGCCGAGGCGTTGGCCGAGGCGCGTCGGCAGTCCGCCCTGGCGACGGCCGACGCGACGAGCGCGGGGACCCTGAGCGGTCGTCCGTTCGACCCGTCGGCGGAGGTCGGGCAGCGGCCCGGCGCCGCGGGCGGCGCGCCGTCGCACAGGTCGGAGCACCCGACCCGCCCGGCCGACAGCGCGGCCCCGGCACCTCAGGGATCCGGCGAGCAGGACGTGCCGCCGGCGCCGAACCCCGCCTGACATAGCCCGACGGTGCGCTCGGACGAGCGCACCGTCGGGACTTGTGAGTGAGCCCTCACTCAGTTAGGCTCCCTCGGGTGAACACACCCACGTCGACGCGAGCAGGCCGAGCCGCGCCGATGAGTCCCGAGGAGCGACGCGCGTCGATCCTCGCGGCCACCGTCCCCCTCCTGCTCGAACGTGGGCGGGATGTGACGACCCGCGAGCTGGCCGCCGCCGCCGGCGTCGCGGAGGGCACCCTCTTCCGGGTGTTCGCCGACAAGCAGGAGCTCGTCCGCGCCGCGGTCGCCCAGGTGCTCGACCCCGCCGAGCTGCTCGTCGAGCTCGCGGAGCTGGCCGCGGCGGCCGGCAGCTCGACCCTGCACGCCGTGCTGGTGCGCGCCGTCACCGTCCTGCAGGTGCGCGGTCAGCGGATCACCTCGATCTTCGTCGTCGCGCACCAGGTCCTCGCCGCTGAGCCCGGGCGCCCAGGCGGTGCCCCTACGGGCGCCCCCCACGGTCACGGCCACGGCCACGACCGCCCGCACCCCATGGACCTGATCGCGGACGCGATGGCGGAGGTCTTCGCACCGCACGCCGCGGAGGTGCGCCGTTCGCCGCAGGAGTGCGCGCGGTTCCTGACGGCGATCGTCATGGCGACGATCCGCCCCGGCGTCCCGAGCTCGGCCGTGCCCCTGACCCCCGAGGAGGTCGTCGACCTGCTGCTCGACGGCCTTCGCGTCCGCACCGAGGAGAACTGACCATGCTCGTCCGCCTGCTCCGCCAGTACCTGGCCCCCTACCGGACCGGCGTCGTCGCGGTCCTCCTGCTCCAGCTCGTCCAGACGATCGCGACGCTCTACCTGCCGAGCCTGAACGCCGACATCATCGACCACGGTGTCGCGGTCGGTGACACGGGGTACATCGTGCGGATCGGCGCGGTCATGCTCGGTGTCAGCCTCGTCCAGGTCGCCTGCGCGGTCACCGCGGTGTATTTCGGCGCGCGCACCGCGATGGCCCTCGGGCGCGACCTGCGCGAGGGCCTGTTCTCCCACGTGCAGGAGTTCTCGGCGCAGGAGGTCGGCAAGTTCGGGGCGCCCTCGCTCATCACGCGCACGACCAACGACGTGCAGCAGGTGCAGATGGTGATCCTGTTCACGTTCACGATGATGGTGACCGCCCCGATCATGCTCGTCGGCGGCGTGGTCATGGCCCTGCGCCAGGACGTCGCGCTGTCGCGTCTCCTCCTCGTCATCGTTCCTGTGCTCGGGGTCGCGGTCGCGCTGATCGTGACCCGGATGGTGCCCTACTTCCGGGTGATGCAGACGAAGATCGACGCCATCAACCGGGTCCTGCGCGAGCAGATCGCGGGCATCCGGGTGATCCGTGCCTTCGTCCGCGAACGGCGCGAGTCCGAGCGGTTCGCGGTGGCCAGCACCGACCTGTTCGAGACGTCGCTGCGCGTCGGGCGGCTCATGGCGCTGATGTTCCCGGTGGTGATGCTCATCATGAACGCGTCGAGCATCTCCGTGATGTGGTTCGGCGCCCAGCGGATCGACTCGGGCCAGATGCAGATCGGTGCGCTCACGGCGTTCCTGAGCTACATCATGTACATCCTCATGGCGGTCATGATGGCCTCGATGATGTTCGTGATGGTGCCCCGCGCCATGGTGTCCGCGGAACGAATCGGTGAGGTGCTCGACACCCAGACCTCCGTCCTCCCGCCGGTCGCACCGGTCTCGCTCCCGGCGGCGCGTCGGGGGCGGCTCGAGCTGCGCGACGTGGAGTTCCGCTACCCGGGCGCCGAGCAGGCGGTGCTGCGAGGCATCGACCTCGTCGTCGAGTCCGGCAAGACCACCGCGGTGATCGGCTCGACCGGTTCGGGCAAGACGACCCTCGTCAACCTCGTCCCCCGGCTCTTCGACGTGACCGGGGGAGCGGTGCTCCTCGACGGGATCGACGTCCGGGACCTTGAGCCGGACGACCTGTGGAGCTCGATCGGGCTCGTCCCGCAGAAGCCGTACCTGTTCAGCGGCACGGTGGCGTCCAACCTGCGGTACGGACGCACCGACGCCACCGACGACGAGCTGTGGCACGCGCTCGAGGTCGCGCAGGCACGCGAGTTCGTGGAGGCCATGCCCGACGGCCTCGAGGCGCCGATCGCCCAGGGCGGCACGAACGTGTCGGGCGGACAACGCCAGCGGCTGGCGATCGCGCGGGCGCTCGTCCGCCGACCGAGCATCTACCTGTTCGACGACTCGTTCTCGGCGCTCGACTTCGCGACCGACGCCGCGCTGCGCGCCGCACTCGTTCCCGAGACGCGCGACGCGGCGGTCGTCATCGTCGCCCAGCGCGTCGCGACCATCCGGCACGCCGACCAGATCGTCGTCCTCGAGGACGGTGAGGTCGTCGGAGCGGGTACTCACGGCGAGCTGATGGCGTCGTCGTCGACCTACCGCGAGATCGTCTTCTCGCAGATCTCCGCGGAGGAGGCAGCATGAGCATGCAGAGCAGGCCCGCAGCGCCGGCACGTCCCGTCGGTCCGCCCGGCGGCCGGGGTCACGGTCCGATGAGCATGGGCGTCCCCGGTGAGAAGTCGATGGACTTCCGTGGGTCGAGTCGACGGCTGCTCGGCGTCCTGCGGCCGGAGCGTGTCCGCCTCGGCACGATCATCGCGCTCGGCGTCGCGTCCGTCGCCCTCGTCGTGAGCGGGCCGAAGATCCTCGGCGCGGCGACCAACGTGATCTTCGAAGGCGTCATCGGCAAGCGGCTGCCCGCCGGCGTCAGCCTGGACCAGACGATCGAGGCGCTGCGGGCGAGGGGGCAGAACACCTACGCCGACCTTCTCAGCGGCACGCACGTCGTGCCCGGGGTGGGCATCGACTTCGCGCACCTGCGCACCATCGTCCTCTCGGTGCTCGCCGTCTACATCGGGTCGTTCCTCTTCGGATGGCTCCAGGCGCGTCTGACCACCGGCGTCGTCCAGCGCACCACCTTCCAGATGCGCGCGGACGTCGAGGCCAAGCTGTCCCGGCTGCCGCTCGGCTACTTCGACCGCCAGGGGCGCGGCGAGGTGCTCAGCCGGGTCACCAACGACATCGACAACATCGCCCAGACCCTGCAGCAGACGCTGTCGCAGCTCATCACCTCGTTGCTCACGGTCGTCGGCGTGCTCGCGATGATGTTCTGGATCTCGCCGATCCTCGCGGTCGTGGCCCTGGTGACCGTGCCGCTGTCCATCGTCGTGACGACGCGCATCGCGAAGCGCTCGCAGCCGCAGTTCGTCGAGCAGTGGGCGCGGACGGGCACGCTCAACGCGCACATCGAGGAGATGTACACCGGGCACGCGCTGGTCAAGGTGTTCGGACGTCAGCGTGAGGCCGTTGCGACGTTCCACACCGAGAACGGCCACCTCTACGGCGCGAGCTTCAAGGCCCAGTTCATCTCCGGGATCATCATGCCCGCGATGGGTTTCCTCGCGAACCTCAACTACGTGATCGTCGCCGTCGTCGGTGGGCTCAAGGTCGCGTCGGGCACGCTGTCCCTCGGTGACGTGCAGGCGTTCATCCAGTACTCGCGCCAGTTCACCCAGCCCATCACGCAGATCGCATCGATGATGAACCTGCTCCAGTCCGGCGTCGCGTCGGCCGAGCGGGTGTTCGAGCTGCTCGATGCCGAGGAGCAGCGGCCCGATCCCGCCGTCCCGACGGCCGTCGAGCTGCCGGTGCGCGGGCGGGTCGCGTTCGAGGACGTGTCCTTCCGGTACGACCCCGAGACCCCGCTGATCGAGCACCTGTCGATCGTCGCGGAGCCCGGTCAGACGGTCGCCATCGTCGGGCCGACGGGCGCCGGGAAGACGACGCTCGTCAACCTGCTGATGCGCTTCTACGAGCTCGACTCGGGCCGCATCACGCTCGACGGGGTCGACACGACCGCCTTGACCCGGGACGACCTGCGCTCGCAGATCGGGATGGTGCTGCAGGACACGTGGCTGTTCGGCGGGACGATCGCCGAGAACATCGCCTACGGGGCGACCGACGTCTCGCACGAGGACCTGGTTGCCGCCGCGCAGGCCACGCACGTCGACCGGTTCGTGCGCACCCTTCCCGACGGGTACGACACGGTCATCGACGACGAGGGGGCCAACGTGAGCGCGGGGGAGAAGCAGCTCCTGACGATCGCACGCGCGTTCCTCGCGGACCCGCCGATCCTCGTGCTCGACGAGGCGACATCGTCCGTCGACACCCGCACCGAGGTGCTCGTCCAGCAGGCGATGAACGCGCTGCGCGTCGGTCGGACCTCGTTCGTGATCGCGCACCGCCTGTCGACCATCCGCGACGCCGACACGATCCTCGTGATGGAGCACGGCTCGATCGTGGAGCACGGCACGCACGAGGGGCTGCTCGCCGCCGGCGGGGCGTACGCGCGCCTGTACGACAGCCAGTTCGCCGCCGCGACTGCTCCGGTCGAGTGATGTTGCGCACCACGTGCGCGAGAGGTCCGATCCTGGGCCTCTCGCTCGCGGAGCGGGGTGCCGGCGGCACGTAGGCTCGGTCGGTGACCGCAACCGCCGAGCCCGCCCCGATCCGGCTGGTGCGGGACCGGCCCACGCTCACCCTGTACAGCTACTTCGTCGTGTGGGGATGGCTGCTCTACAGCTTCAGCCCGAGCGTCCCGCTTCTCGCGGACGAGCTCGGCGTGAGCAAGGCCCAGGGCGGGCTGCACGGCACAGCGTTCGCGGCCGGGGCGATCCTCGTCGCCCGGCTGACGCCGCGGCTCGTGGACCGCTACGGTCGCCGCGCGACCCTGGTGGGTGCGGCCGCGCTGATCGCTGTCGGTGTGGTCGTGCTCGTCACCGGCCCGATCCTGGCGTGGACCCTGACCGGGGTGTT
>DASVMA010000369.1:0-17727 GCA_036384595.1 Cellulomonas sp.
CCGGCGATGCGCACCTCGTGGTCGCGGCTGTAGGCGCTGTATTCCGCCGTGCCGACAGCACCGGCGCCGGTCCAGACGACGTCGGCACGGTATGCGTGCAGGGTGGCCATGCCGTCACGCTAGCCGGGCCCGTAGCGCCTCGCGGTGCGTGGGGCGTCGGTGGCGCGAACTACCCTCGTACCCATGGCCGATCCCGCCACCTACCGCCCCGCACCCGGTGAGATCCCCGACTCTCCGGGCGTCTACCGTTTCCGGGACGAGCACGGTCGCGTCATCTACGTCGGCAAGGCGAAGAGCCTGCGCTCCCGCCTCGCGAACTACTTCCAGGACGTCGCGAACCTGCATCCGCGGACGCAGTCGATGGTCACGACGGCGGCCTCGGTGCAGTGGACCGTCGTCGGCACCGAGGTCGAGGCCCTTGCGCTCGAGTACTCGTGGATCAAGGAGTTCGACCCGCGGTTCAACATCAAGTACCGCGACGACAAGTCGTACCCCTACCTCGCGGTCACGCTCGCCGACGAGTTCCCGCGCGTGCAGGTCATGCGCGGCGCCAAGCGGCCGGGAACCCGGTACTTCGGCCCCTACGCGCACGCGTGGGCGATCCGCGAGACCGTCGACCTGCTGCTCCGGGTCTTCCCGGTGCGGACCTGCTCGGCCGGGGTGTTCAAGCGCGCGAACCAGCAGGGTCGGCCATGCCTGCTCGGGTACATCGACAAGTGCTCTGCCCCGTGCGTCGGCCGTATCTCCCCGGACGACCACCGCGCGCTCGCGCAGGACTTCTGCGACTTCATGGCGGGGGACGCCGCGAAGTTCACGCGCAGGCTGACCCAGCGCATGAGGGACGCCGCCGCGGAGCTGGACTTCGAGCAGGCAGGCCGGCTGCGCGACGACATCGCAGCGCTCGAGCGTGCGATGGAACGCAACGCGGTGGTCCTCGCGGACGGCACGGATGCCGACATCTTCGGGCTGGTCGGCGACGAGCTCGAGGCCGCCGTGCAGGTGTTCCACGTCCGGGACGGCCGGATCAGGGGTCAGCGCGGCTGGGTCGTCGAGAAGGTCGAGGACGCCACGGACGCCGACCTGGTCGAGCGTCTGCTCGAGCAGGTCTACGGCGCCGAGCAGGCGACCGACACCACGCAGCGCGGCGCGGCAGGCGACGCTCGGGCGGTCCCACGGGAGGTCCTCGTCCCGGTGCTGCCGACCGAGGTCGACCAGATGCAGGCCTGGCTGACCGGCCTGCGGGGCGCTCATGTCGACATCCGGGTCCCGCAGCGCGGCGAGAAGCGGGAGCTCGCCGAGACGGTGCGGCGCAACGCGGAGCACGCCCTCGCGCTGCATCGCACCCGCCGGGCTGGTGACCTGACGACCCGGAGCCAGGCCCTGCGCGAGATCCAAGAGGCTCTCGACCTGCCGAGCGCCCCGCTGCGGATGGAGTGCTACGACATCTCGCACAACCAGGGAACGTTCCAGTCGGCGTCCATGGTCGTGTTCGAGGACGGCCTTGCGCGCAAGAGCGAGTACCGGCACTTCAGCATCCGTGGCGCCGACGGCGAGGGTGCCCGCGACGACACCGAGGCGATGCACGAGGTCATCACCCGCCGGTTCAGGCGGTACCTCGCGGAGCGGGCAGCCTCGGGGGACGTCGAGCTCGATCTGGACGAGGACGGCCCGGACGAGGACGCTCCCTTGCGCTCGGGTCCGGTCGACCCGACCACCGGACGCCCGACGAGGTTCGCCTACCCGCCGAACCTCGTCGTGGTGGACGGCGGCCAGCCTCAGGTTGCCGCGGCGGCCGCGGCTCTCGCGGAGCTCGGCATCGACGACGTCGCCCTGTGCGGGCTCGCGAAACGGCTCGAGGAGGTCTGGCTTCCGGGGGAGGACTACCCGGTGATCCTCGAGCGGAGCTCGGAGGGGCTGTACCTGCTGCAGCGGCTGCGGGACGAGGCCCACCGGTTCGCGATCAGCGCGCACCGCAAGCGTCGCAGCAAGGGCATGACGGTCTCGGCTCTCGATGCGGTCCCGGGGCTCGGTCCTGCCCGGTCCGCCGCGCTGCTCAAGCACTTCGGATCGCTCAAGCGGCTGCGTCTGGCGTCGGTCGAGGAGATCGCGTCGGTGCAGGGCATGGGCGCGCGGACTGCCGCGACGGTCGTCGCCGCGCTGCGTGCCGAGGCCCCGCCGGCGAGCGCGACGCCCGGAGCTGACGACGGGGCGGCCGTCACGGAGGGCGCGGGCACGAACACTGGCATGCTGGGGTCATGAGCGACGAGGTTTCGCCGATCACTGTCCCGACCGGCATCCCGGCCCTGGAGGCGTCGACCGAGGCGCCCCGACTGGCGGCGCCGCAGGTCCTGATCATCACAGGCATGTCCGGAGCCGGCCGCTCGCGCGCGGCGGCGGTGCTCGAGGACCTCGACTGGTACGTCGTCGACAACCTCCCCGCGCCGATGCTCACGCACCTCATCGGCATGATGCGGCACGGTGTGGCGGGCGACGGTCAGCGCCTCGCGGCCGTGGTCGACGTCCGGACGCGCGAGTTCTTCGCCGATCTCGCGCAGGTCCTGTCGGGGCTGCGCGAGTCGGGGATCGACTACCGGATCCTGTTCCTCGACGCGTCGGACGAGGTCCTGGTCCGCCGCTTCGAGACGGTCCGCCGGCCCCACCCGCTCCAGGGCGACGGCCGCGTCCTCGACGGGATCGCCGCCGAGCGCGCGCTGCTCGCCGACACCCGCAAGCGCGCCGACATCCTCATCGACACCTCCGAGCTGAACGTCCACGAGCTCGGCCGGCAGGTCCGGGCCGTCGTCACGGCGACCGGCGACGACCCCCTGCGGATCAACATCGTCTCGTTCGGCTTCAAGTACGGCATCCCGCTCGACGCCGACCACGTCGTCGACGTCAGGTTCCTGACGAACCCGTACTGGATCAGTGAGCTGCGCCACCTGTCCGGGCGTGACGCGGCGGTGCGCGACTATGTCCTGGGCCTGCCCGGTGCCCTCGAGTTCGTCGACCGCTACGTGTCCGCGCTCGAGCCGGTGCTCAACGGCTACCTGCACGAGGAGAAGCGGTACGTCACGATCGCCGTCGGCTGCACGGGCGGCAAGCATCGTTCGGTCGCCATCAGCGAGGCGATCGCAGCCCGGCTGCGGGACCAGGGGCACCGCGTGACCGTCGGCTCCCGCGACCTCGGCAAGGAATGAGGGCCGGGCACCGGCCGGATCCCGCATTCGTCGCACTGGGCGGCGGTCACGGGCTGTCGGCGACGCTCTCAGCTCTCCGACTGATGTCGGACCAGCTGACCGCGGTCGTCACGGTGGCCGACGACGGCGGCTCGTCGGGGCGCCTGCGCGACGAGCTCGGCGTCCTGCCGCCCGGTGACCTGCGCATGGCGTTGTCCGCACTCTGCGACGACTCCGAGTGGGGTCGGCTGTGGCGCGACGTGATGCAGCACCGTTTCGCGTCGTCCGGTGACCTCGACCAGCATGCTGTCGGCAACCTGCTGATCGTCGCGCTGTGGGAGCTGCTGGGCGACACGGTCGAGGGCCTCGACTGGGTCGGCAGGCTGCTCGGTGCGCGTGGCCGCGTGCTCCCGATGGCTGCCGTCCCCCTCGCCATCGAGGCCGACGTGGACGACGCGGACGGCGGTCACCGGGTCGTGCGCGGGCAGAGCACGGTCGCGGTGACGACCGGGCGGATCACGCGGCTGCGCCTCGTCCCCGACGCACCACCCGCCTGCCCCGAGGCGGTCGCCGCGATCGACGCGGCCGACTGGGTGGTGCTCGGACCGGGGTCGTGGTTCACCTCCGTGCTGCCGCACCTGCTGGTGCCCGGGCTCTCGGACGCGCTGCACCGCACGCCGGCACGTCGGATCGTCGTGCTCAACCTGTCGGCCGGCTCGGGCGAGACGGCCGGGATGCCGGTCGAGCAGCACCTCGACGTGCTGCACGGCCACGCCCCGGAGCTGAGGATCGACGCTGTGGTCGCGGACCCGTCGGCCGTCGGGGACGTCGGGGCGCTTGTCGCCCGGACCGACGAGCTGGGTGCACGGCTGCTGCTCCGGCAGGTGGGCGTGAGCGACGGGGGCCCGCGGCACGACCCGCTGCGCCTGGCCGCGGCGTTGCGCGATGTGGTCGAGGGGACGTTCGGGGATGTCGGGACCCGCACCGGCGACCGGTAGGTGATGGCAGGATGACGCCATGGCGTTGACGGCACAGGTGAAGGACGAGCTCGCGAGGCTCAAGGTCGACAGGACGTCATGCCGCAAGGCCGAGGTCTCCGCGACACTGCGGTTCGCGGGCGGTCTCCACATCATCTCGGGGCGGATCGTCGTCGAGGCGGAGCTGGACACGGGCATCGCCGCCCGGCGGCTGCGTCAGGCGATCGCCGAGGTCTACGGGCACACGAGCGAGGTCATCGTGGTCTCGGCCGGCGGGCTGCGTCGGGGGAGCCGGTACGTGGTCCGGGTGGTCAAGGAGGGCGAGTCGCTCGCGCGGCAGACAGGCCTCCTGGACAACAGGGGTCGCCCGGTCCGTGGCCTGCCGCCCCAGGTCGTCTCCGCCGGGATCGGCGAGGCCGAGGCCGCGTGGCGGGGAGCCTTCCTCGCGCACGGCTCTCTGACCGAGCCCGGCCGGTCGTCGTCGATGGAGATCACGTGCCCCGGACCCGAGGCCGCCCTGGCGCTCGTCGGCGCGGCCCGGCGGCTCGGCATCGCGGCGAAGGCGCGTGAGGTCCGCGGGGTCGACCGCGTCGTGATCCGCGACGGCGACGCGATCAGCGCGATGCTCGCGCGGCTCGGCGCCCACGACACCATGCTGCTGTGGGAGGAGCGCCGGGTCCGGCGCGAGGTGCGTGGCACCGCGAACCGGCTGGCGAACTTCGACGACGCGAACCTGCGTCGCTCGGCCCGCGCCGCGGTCGCCGCAGGGGCACGCGTCGAGCGGGCCTTCGAGATCCTCGGTGCGGACCTTCCCGAGCACCTCCGCGAGGCCGGCGAGCTGCGCCTCGCGCACAAGGAGGCATCGCTCGAGGAGCTGGGCAAGCTCGCCGAGCCGGTCCTGACCAAGGATGCCGTCGCGGGTCGCATCCGTCGGTTGCTGGCGACCGCAGACAAGCGCGCTGCCGAGCTGGGGATCCCTGACACCGAGGCTGGTCTGTCGCCCGAGTACCTCGATCTCTGAGGACTCGAGGTGCAGGTCGGGGCCTCGGAGAGCGCTCCGCGCAGGGTGCCTCCGGGGGCTGTCTCGAGCGGACCATGGTCCCGACGGCCCCTGGCGCATCCGTGTAGGCTCGACTCATCCGAAGGGGCCGCGGTCGGCGAGCTTGCTCGCTGGTCGGACGCTTTCGGAGAGGCGCACAGCGGCGTGCGCGCTCGTCTCTGACCGTAACTGTGTGCGCCGGCACTGTCGGCGCGTGCCGAGGAGGGCAAGTGACCATCCGCGTCGGTATCAACGGCTTCGGCCGTATCGGACGTAATTTCTACCGGGCCATCCTGGCGTCCGGGGCAGACATCGAGATCGTCGGTGTCAATGACCTCACGGACAACAAGACCCTGGCGCACCTGCTGAAGTACGACACGGTGCTGGGGCGCTTCCCGCTCAGCGTGTCGTACGACGAGAACAACATCATCGTCGACGGCAAGCCCATCCGTGCCCTCGAAGAGCGCGACCCGGCGAACCTGCCGTGGGCCGAGCTCGGTGCTGACATCGTCATCGAGTCGACGGGCTTCTTCACGGACGCGACGAAGGCGAAGGCGCACATCACGGCCGGCGCCAAGAAGGTCATCATCTCCGCCCCGGCGAAGAATGAGGACGGCACCTTCGTCATGGGCGTGAACCACACGCAGTACGACGCAGCGACGCAGCACATCATCTCCAACGCGTCCTGCACCACGAACTGCCTCGCCCCGGTCGCCAAGGCGCTCAACGACGCCATCGGCATCGAGCGTGGTCTCATGACCACGATCCACGCCTACACGGGTGACCAGAACCTCCAGGACGGCCCGCACCGCGACCTCCGTCGTGCCCGCGCCGCTGCGGCGAACATCGTTCCGACCTCGACGGGTGCGGCCAAGGCCGTCTCGCTCGTGCTCCCGGAGCTCAAGGGCAAGCTCGACGGCTTCGCCATGCGCGTCCCGACCATCACGGGCTCCGCCGTCGACCTGACCTTCACCGCATCGCGTGAGGTCACCGTCGACGAGGTCAACGCTGCGGTCAAGGCCGCGGCCGACGGCCCGCTCAAGGGCGTCCTCGAGTACACCGAGGACGAGATCGTCTCGAGCGACATCGTGACGAACCCGCACCAGAGCATCTTCGACGCGAAGCTGACCAAGGTCAGCGGAGACCTCGTCAAGATCGTCGCCTGGTACGACAACGAGTGGGGCTACTCCAGCAGCCTCGTCTCGCTCACCGAGTACGTCGGCGAGCGGCTCTGACGGCTAGCGCCTGAGCACGCAGCAAGTTGCACGGCCATGCGTCCGCGTGCGCCACGCGGCCTTCGGGCCTCCGGCGCACGCGGACGCTGTCATGTCACTGGGCATCGCGGCGGCTGTGGGCCGTCCTGTTGAGGAAGTAGGACCATGAAGACCATCGAGGACCTCGGGGATCTGCGCGGCAAGCGCGTCCTCGTCCGCTCCGACTTCAACGTGCCGCTCGACGGCACGACGATCACCGACGACGGCCGCGTGCGAGCCGCGCTGCCGACGCTCAACGCCCTGCTCGACGCGGGCGCACGCGTGGTCGTCACCGCACACCTGGGTCGCCCGAAGGGCGCACCCGAGGACAAGTACTCCCTCGCGCCGGTCGCCACGCGGCTCGGCGAGCTGCTCGGCAAGCCCGTCGCGCTCGCGAAGGACACGGTCGGCGAGTCGGCCAAGGCCACCGTCGCCGCGCTCGGTGACGGCGAGATCGCCCTGCTCGAGAACATCCGGTTCGACCCGCGCGAGACCTCCAAGGTGGACGCCGAGCGCGAGTCGCTGGCGGACGACCTCGCTGCGCTGGCCGACGTGTACGTGTCCGACGGGTTCGGTGTCGTGCACCGCAAGCAGGCGTCGGTCTACGACATCGCGCTCAAGCTGCCCCACGCGGTCGGCAAGCTCGTCCTCAAGGAGGTCGACTCGCTGCGCAAGGCGACCGACGACCCCGAGCGGCCCTACGTGGTCGTGCTCGGTGGCTCGAAGGTCTCCGACAAGCTCGGCGTCATCGCGAACCTCATGACGAAGGCCGACCGTCTGCTCATCGGCGGCGGCATGGTCTTCACGTTCCTCGCGGCCAAGGGCTACTCGGTCGGCAACTCGCTGCTCGAGCAGGACCAGATCGAGACCGTCAAGGGCTACCTCGCGCAGGCAGCCGAGTCCGGCGTCGAGATCGTCCTGCCCACGGACATCGTCGTGGCGGACGCGTTCGCTGCCGACTCGCCCCACGACGTGGTCGCCGCTGACGCGATCCCGGACGGCCGCATCGGCCTGGACATCGGCCCGGCCTCCGCCGAGCTGTTCCGGAGCAAGATCCTCGACGCGAAGACCGTCGTCTGGAACGGCCCGGCCGGCGTGTTCGAGTTCGAGGCGTTCTCGGCCGGCACCCGCGCAGTCGCGCAGGCGCTCGTCGACGCCAGCAGCAACGGAGCCTTCACGATCGTCGGTGGCGGCGACTCGGCCGCGGCCGTGCGCATCCTTGGCTTCGACGAGGCCGGCTTCGGTCACATCTCCACCGGCGGCGGCGCCAGCCTGGAGTTCCTCGAGGGCAAGACCCTCCCCGGCATCGCAGTCCTGGAGGCATGACCATGGCATCGACCCGTATCCCGCTCATCGCGGGCAACTGGAAGCTCAACCTCGACCACCACGAGGCTGTGCACCTCGTCCAGAAGCTCGCCTGGGCTCTCAAGGACGGCAAGCACGACTACTCGGCCACCGAGGTCGTCGTGCTGCCGTCGTTCACGGCGATCCGCTCGGTGCAGACGCTCGTGGACGCGGACAAGCTCGAGATCGGCTACGGCGCTCAGGACGTGTCGTCGCACGCGAACGGCGCGTACACCGGTGAGGTGTCGGCGGCACAGCTCGCCAAGCTGGGTGTCAGCTACGTCGCGGTCGGGCACTCCGAGCGGCGCGAGTACCACCAGGAGTCGGACGCGCTCGTGGCGGCCAAGGCTGTTGCGGCGTTCGGTGCGGGCATCGTCCCCATCGTGTGCGTCGGCGAGGGCCTTGCCGTCCGCAAGGCGGGGGAGCAGGTGCCCTACACGCTGGCGCAGCTCGAGGGCTCGCTGGCGGGTCTGACGGACGAGCAGGTGTCACGCGTCGTCATCGCGTACGAGCCTGTCTGGGCCATCGGCACGGGCGAGGTCGCCACGCCTGAGGACGCTCAGGAGGTCGCCTCGGCGATCCGCGCGCGTCTGGCGGAGCTGTACTCGGCCGGTGTCGCCGAGGCCGTTCGGGTCCTGTACGGCGGTTCGGTGAAGTCGTCGAACGTCGCGTCGATCCTCGACAAGGACGATGTCGACGGCGCTCTCGTCGGCGGCGCGAGCCTCGACCCGGACGAGTTCGCGAAGATCGCGCGCTTCCGTTCGCACGCAGTCGGGCTCTGACGCCCGCGGGGTGGGGACGGCGATCCGGCGCCCCCACCCCGCACCGTCCGGTCGGCGCACCTGCCGACCGGACGGTGCTCGAACGGCGTACTGCGAGGTTCGCCCGCATCGACCGCAGTCGCCTACGCTGTACCGCGGCATCATGTCGCCGCGCATGCTTGATCAGACTGATCAGCGCTTGTCAGATCACCGTCAGGTGACGAACCGCCCGAGTGAGGAACCGACGACGACGTGGACGCCCTGCGTATCACCCTCCTGATCCTGCTGGTGCTGTCCAGCGTGCTCCTCATCCCCCTGGTGCTGCTGCACAAGGGCCGGGGTGGCGGCCTGTCCGACATGTTCGGCGGCGGCATCACGAGCAGCGCGGGCAGCTCGGGCGTCGCGGAGCGGAACCTCAACCGCATCACGGTCGGTGCCGCAGTCTTCTGGGCTGTCGTCATCATCTTGCTGGGTCTCATCGAACGCGTGGGCTGAGGGGACGGACGAGCCGTGGCGAGTGGTAGCGCGATCAGAGGCTCGCGTGTCGGTGCAGGTCCGATGGGCGAGGCAGAGCGCGGAGACAGCGCGCCGCGTGTGTGGATCTCCTACTGGTGCGCGAACGGGCACGAGACCCGGCCGAGCTTCGCCGAGGAGGCCGCTCTCGAGGCCCCCGCGACGTGGGACTGCCCCCGGTGCGGGTTCCCCGGCGGTCAGGACCAGGAGAACCCGCCCTCGCCGACGCGCAACGAGCCGTACAAGACGCATCTGGCGTACGTGAAGGAGCGTCGTTCCGACGAGGACGGCGAGGCGATCCTCGACGAGGCGCTCGCCGCCCTGCGCGCACGGCGCGGAGTCTGACGCTGCGCGTCTGAGCATCCGGGCGGGCGCGTGCGCGTCCGGCCGTCGGGCCTTCCGGCGTCGTCCATCCGACGTCGGCCAGGCTGACGCCGCGACAGCCCAGACGTCGGCCGGGCAGAGCTAGAGACTCGACGCAGCCGCGGCGTCGGCGTCGAGGAGCCAGAGGGTCAGCTCGCGGCCCTGAGCGCCTGCCGCCGGGGTGTGGTCGACCGGGTCGCCCGCAAGTGCCGAGGCGACCTGCGCGGCCTTCTCAGCGCCCGAGACGATGAGCCACACCTCCTGCGCGGTGTTGATCGCGTCGAAGGTGAGGGACACCCGCTCCGGTGGGGGCTTCGGCGATCCGTGCACACCGACCGTGGGGACACCGGTCACGGTGAGCGCGTCATGACCGGGGAACAGCGAGGCCACGTGGCCGTCGGGTCCCATGCCGAGCATCAGGACGTCGAAGGGCGGCACGCTCGACCCCGCAGGAGCGAACCGGGCCAGCTCGTCGGCGTAGGCCGCGGCCGACTCCTCGGGCGTGCCGATCGCCGGCGTCGAGCCGGGCGCCGGCATGGGGTGCACGTTCGCCAGGGGCAGGGCGTCGAGCAGCGCGTCACGCGCCAGTGTCTCGTTGCGCTCGGGGTCACCGGTCGGCAGGAACCGCTCGTCACCCCACCACACGTGGACGCCCGACCAGTCGATCGCGTCGCGGACCGGGTTCGACGCCACCGCGGCGAGAGTCGCGATCCCCACGGTCCCTCCGGTGAGCACCAGGTGCACGGGGGAGTGCGTCGACTGAGCGTCCAGCAGGCGGGTCAGGAGCCGCGCGGCCGTGGCGGCTACGAGCGTCGACGCGTCCGGGTGGACGACGACCCGGCGCACCGGGCCAGCAGCCGGCGTGGCCGTCACGCGGTGAGCCTCGCGAGTCCCTTGGTGAGGACCTCTCCGTACACCTCGTCGTCGTCGAGCCGCCGCAGCTCCTCGGCCAGGCACTCCGGCAGCTGGCGGATCGGCATGGCGATGCGGTGCTCGGGCTGGTCCGGCTGGATGAGGGCGGCCGTCTTGCCATCGGGCCGCTCGAGGATGATCGAGCCGCTCGCGCGGACGAGGCGGACCTGCGTGATCGCGAGAGCGTCCGGGGTCCGGATGACCTCGACGGGGCAGCGCAGGGACTGCGCGAGCCACGCCGCCATGAGCTCGACGGACGGGTGCGTGCTCTCGCCGGAGACAACGGCCCGCTGCACCGGCTCGTACGGCGCCTGGTCCAGGGATGCGGCGATGAGCCCGCGCCACAGCGTCGCCCGCGTCCACGCGAGGTCGGTGTTGCCCTCGGCGTGCACCTCGGCGAGCTTGCGGAGCGACGCGTTCGGGTGGGCGCACCGTGTCGTGTCGGTGATCCGGCGCTGCGCCATCCGCCCGACGGGATGCTGGGCCGGGTCCGCGGGGACCTCGTGCGGCCACCACGCGACGATCGGCGCGTCGGGCAGGAGCATCGGGATCACCAGGGTGTCCAGGTGGTCCGCGAGCTCTCCCGTCGGCCGCAGGATGATGACCTCGCTCGCGCCGGCGTCACCGCCCAGCCGGATCTGCGCGTCGAGGCGGGCGGGGCCCACGTGGTCGCCGTTCGCGAGCACGATGATGCGGCACGGGTGCTCGCGGCTGGCGTCGTTGGCGGCCTCGATGGCCTCCTCGGCGTCCTGCCCGTCGACGTCGATGATGAGCGTCAGGACCCGTCCGAGCGCGATCGCGCCGCCCTCGTCGCGCTCCTTGACCAGCCGTCGGTTGATCTCGCGGGTGGACGTAGCGGGCATGTCGATGATCACGGGATCCTCCAGTGGCGTCCGTCGCGCTCCATCATGCGGTCGGCCGACGCCGGCCCCCAGGTGCCGGACCGGTACTCGTCCGGTGCGCCCTTCGAGGCCCAGTACGCGGTGATGGGGTCGAGGATCTTCCAGGAGAGCTCGACCTCCTCGTACTGGGGGAACAGCGGCGGGTCACCGAGCAGCACGTCGAGGATGAGGCGCTCGTACGCCTCGGGCGACGACTCGGTGAACGCGTGCCCGTAGCCGAAGTCCATCGTGACGTCGCGCACCTCCATCGCGGTGCCCGGGACCTTCGCGCCGAAGCGCAGGGTCACGCCCTCGTCGGGCTGGATCCGGATGACGAGCGCGTTCTTGCCGAGCTCCTCGGTCGAGGTGGACTCGAACGGCAGGTGCGGGGCGCGCTTGAACACGACGGCGATCTCGGTGACGCGGCGACCCAGCCGCTTGCCGGTGCGCAGGTAGAACGGCACACCCGCCCAGCGGCGCGTGTCGATGTCCACGCGCACCGCGGCGAACGTCTCGGTGGTCGAGGTCTTGGAGAACCCCTCCTCCTCGAGGTAGCCGACGACCTTCTCGCCGCCCTGCCAGCCGGACGTGTACTGGCCGCGTGACGTGTGCTTGCCGAGGTCGCGGGGGAGTCGCACGGCCGACAGCACCTTGAGCTTCTCGGCCCGCAGCCCGCCTGCCTCGAACGAGACCGGCTCCTCCATCGCGGTGAGCGCGAGCAGCTGCAGCAGGTGGTTCTGGATGACGTCGCGCGCGGCACCGATGCCGTCGTAGTACCCGGCCCGGCCGCCGATGCCGATGTCCTCGGCCATGGTGATCTGCACGTGGTCGACGTAGTTGGAGTTCCAGATCGGCTCGAACAGCTGGTTCGCGAAGCGCAGAGCCAACAGGTTCTGGACCGTCTCCTTGCCGAGGTAGTGGTCGATCCGGAACACGTCGTCGGGCCGGAAGACCTTCGAGACGACGTCGTTCAGCTTGCGGGCGCTCTCCAGGTCGTGGCCGAACGGCTTCTCGATGACGACGCGGCGCCATGTGCCCGGTCGAGGCTGGGACAGACCGGAGCGTTCGAGCTGCTCGCAGACGTCCGGGAACGCGCTCGGCGGGACCGAGAGGTAGAACGCGTGGTTGCCGCCGGTGCCGCGCGACACGTCGAGCTCCTCGACGGTCTCCCGGAGACGGTCGAACGCGTCGTTGTCGTCGAAGGTCCCTTGGACGAATCGGATGCCCTCGGCGAGCTGGCGCCAGGTGGCCTCACGGAACGGCGTGCGGGCGTTCTCGCGCACCGAGTCGTGCACGATCTTGGCGAAGTCCTGCGTCTCCCAGTCGCGGCGGGCGAAGCCGGTGAGCGCGAAGCCCGGGGGCAGGAGCCCGCGGTTCGTGAGGTCGTAGACGGCCGGCATGAGCTTCTTGCGCGCGAGGTCGCCCGTCACGCCGAAGATCACGAGCCCGCACGGCCCCGCGATGCGGGGGAGGCGACGGTCCCGGGCGTCGCGCAGCGGGTTGTGGTCGGCCGTCACGCGGGCGGGGCTCATGCGACCACCCGCGCGAGGCCCTCGGCCACGGTGGCCAGCAGCTCGGACCAGCTGGCCTCGAACTTGCTGACCCCCTCGGTCTCGAGCTGGTCGGTGACCTGGTCGATGTCGATCCCGAGGTGAGCGAGCCCGGTGATCACCGCGGCCGACTGCGCCTCTGTGCCGTGCACGGTGTCGCCCGTGATCCGGCCGTGGTCGGCAACCGCCTCGAGGGTCGCGCCCGGCATCGTGTTGACCACGCCCCGGACGACGAGCTCGTCGACGTACCGGGTGTCCGGGTAGGCCTTGTCCTTGACCCCCGTCGAGGCCCACAGCGGCCGTTGGGGCTGCGCCCCGTCCGCTGCCAGCGCCGCCCACCGGTCGCCAGCGATGAACTCGTCGTACACGCCGTAGGCGAGCCGCGCGTTGGCGATGGCGGCGGCGCCACGCAGGGCGTGGGCCTCAGGGGTGCCCAGCGCGTCGAGCCGCGGGTCGATCGCCGTGTCGACGCGCGACACGAAGAACGACGCGACCGACGCGATGGGCGCGAGGGCGTGGCCGTTGCCGCGGGCCTGCTCGAGACCTGTGGCGAACGCGTCGAGAACCTCGCGATAGCGCGCGAGCGAGAAGATCAGCGTCACGTTGACGCTGATCCCCTCGGCGAGCACCGCGGTGATGGCCGGGAGCCCCTCGACCGTCGCGGGGATCTTGATGAGCACGTTCGGCCGGCCCACCGTCGCCCACAGCGACTTGGCGGCGTCGATCGTCGCCTGCGTGTCGCGAGCGAGCCGGGGGTCGACTTCGATGGACACCCGACCGTCGACGTATGACGAGGCGTCGTACACGGGGCGCAGCACGTCGGCCGCCTCGCGGACGTCGTCGGTCGTGATGGCGAAGACCGCCTCGTCGACATCGGCCTTGTGCTTGGCGAGCTCGGTGAGCTGCGCCTCGTACGCGTCGCCCTTCGCGAGAGCGTTCGCGAAGATCGTCGGGTTCGTCGTCACGCCGACGACCCGCCGGGTCGTGACGAGCTCGGCGAGGTTGCCCGTGCGGAGCCGCTCGCGCGACAGGTCGTCGAGCCAGATGGCGACGCCGGCCTCCGTGAGGCGGTCGAGCGGTCCACCGAGGGGGTTGGTTCCGGTCTCAGTCATGGCGGTGCCCTTTCGAGAACGTGGTACCTCGGGTCAGGCGAGCTGGTCGCCCGTCCCGCCGTGCGTCGGCGTGCCCGCGTCGGATGCCGGCGCGTGCGTGCCGTGAGCTGCCTCGAGCGACTCGCGGGCCGCCGCCACGACGGCCTGCGCCGTGATGCCGAACTCGCGGTACAGCGTGTCGGAGTCGGCCGACGCCCCGTAGTGCTCGAGCGAGATGGATCGGCCGGCGTCGCCGACGATCTTGTGCCACGAGAGCGCGATGCCTGCCTCGACCGAGACGCGCGCCCGGACCGCAGCCGGAAGGACGTGCTCGCGGTAGGCGGCGTCCTGCTCGGCGAACCACTCCAGGCACGGCGCGGAGACGACGCGGGTCGCGATCCCGGCAGCCTCGAGGGTCGTGCGTGCCTCGACGGCGAGCTGGACCTCCGAGCCGGTGCCGATGAGGATCACGTCGGGCGTCCCGGTGCTGGCCTCGAGCAGGACATAGGCGCCGCGCGCGACGCCGTCGGTCGTGGCGAACCCCTCCTCGCCGCGCGGGAACGTGGGCACGTTCTGGCGCGTGAGGATGAGGCCGACCGGACCGTCGGTGCGCTCGAGGACGGCCCGCCAGGCCGCGGCGGTCTCGTTGGCGTCGGCGGGTCGCACGATCGCGAGACCCGGGATCGCGCGCACGGCGGTCAGGTGCTCGACGGGCTGGTGCGTCGGGCCGTCCTCGCCGAGACCGATCGAGTCGTGGGTCCAGACGTAGATCGATGGCACGCCCATGAGCGCAGCGAGGCGGACCGCGCCGCGCATGTAGTCGCTGAACGTGAAGAACGTCCCGCCGTAGGCCCGGGTGAGCCCGTGCAGCGTGATCCCGGACAGGATGGCGCCCATCGCGTGCTCACGGATGCCGAAGTGCAGCGTGCGGCCGTACTGGTCGCCGGCGAACTCGTGCGTGGACCGGCCGGCCGGGATGAAGGACGGCTCGCCCTTCATGGTCGTGTTGTTCGAGCCCGCGAGGGCGGCCGAGCCGCCCCACAGCTCGGGGAGGACGCCCGCGAGCGCGGACAGCACGTCGCCCGACGCAGCGCGCGTCGCGACGGACTTGCCGGCCGGGAAGACCGGGAGGGCGTCGGCCCAGTCGGTCGGGAGCTTGCCGGCCACGAGGCGGTCGAGCAGCGTGGCGCGGTCCGGGTTGGCGCTGCGCCAGGCGTCGTAGCCGACCCGCCAGGCAGCCTGCGCGGCGGCACCACGGTCGAGGGCCTTGCGGGTGTGGGCGATGACCTCGGGCGCGACGGCGAAGGACGCGTCCGGGTCGAACCCGAGGACCTCCTTGAGGCCGCGGACCTCGTCGGTGCCGAGCTTCGAGCCGTGCGACCCGTGGGAGTTCTGCTTCGTGGGGGACGGCCACGCGATGATCGTGCGCAGACCGATGAAGGACGGGCGGTCGGTGACGGCCTTGGCCGCCTCGATCGCGGCGTGGAGCGCGTCGACGTCCTCGACGTAGCCGTCGGGGCCCGCGGTCCAGTCGACCATCTGCACGTGCCAGCCGTACGCCGCGTAGCGGGCCAGGACGTCCTCGTTGAACGCGATCTGGGTGTCGCCCTCGATCGAGATGTGGTTGTCGTCCCAGACCACGATGAGGTTGCCGAGCTCCTGCGTCCCTGCGATGGACGACGCCTCGCTCGTGACGCCCTCCTCGAGGTCGCCGTCGGACGCGATGACGTAGACGAAGTGGTCGAACGGGCTCGTGCCCGGTGCGGCGTCGGGGTCGAGCAGGCCGCGCTCGCGTCGGGCGGCCATCGCGAAGCCGACCGCGCTGGACAGACCCTGACCGAGCGGGCCGGTCGTCATCTCGACGCCCGCGGTGTGCTTGTACTCGGGGTGGCCCGGGGTCTTCGAACCCCATGTGCGCAGCGCCTCCAGGTCTTCGAGCTCGAGCCCGAAGCCGGCCAGGTACAGCTGGATGTACTGCGTGAGGCTCGAGTGCCCGGCGGAGAGGATGAAGCGGTCCCGACCGAGCCAGTGCGGGTCGGCCGGGTCGTGCCGGAGCACGTTCTGGTAGAGCAGGTACGCGGCGGGCGCGAGGCTGATCGCCGTCCCGGGGTGACCGTTGCCGACCTTCTCGACGGCGTCGGCCGCGAGGACGCGGACGGTGTCGACCGCCCGGTGGTCGAGCTCGGTCCAACCGACGGACTGGGCCAGGGGAGCCTTGGCGTTCACCGCACCTCATTCCCGTCCCTGGCGCGTGGCTCAAGGACGTCGTCACTGTCCGACGCCCTCGGACGGGAGTCGGTGGCTGTCACCCCCCGCGACGCATGGAGCGCCCGGTCCTACCACGTGCATGGCTGGTCCCGGACAGGGCGTGCCCGGACGGGGTCCAGCGCGGGGGTGTCGTGCTCGCCCGAGCCTATATCCGTGGCGACCTCCCGTGCCGACCGGGGACGGGCCTTACCATGGCAGGGCTCACTCCTCCTTAGGACCGAGGGCCCTGTCTCCGCAGCCATCTGGAGCAGAGGCGCCTCCCGGACACGATCGGACGTCGGCAGCGCGTGCGCACCACCAGCCCTTCCCCCCTGGACGACGCAGACGCGTCCGCTCGACCGGCCGACCGGTGGACCTCCGGCGCGGTCCCTGCCGCCTCGGCAGCCGACCGGGCCCGCGCGGTCGTGCAGGTCCTCGGTGCCTATGTGGCCCTCACCAAGCCGCGGATCATCGAGCTGCTGCTGGTCACGACGATCCCGACGATGATCCTCGCGGACCGCGCGTTCCCCTCGATCGGGCTCGTCCTGGCGACGCTGGTCGGTGGGACCGCGGCGGCCGGGTCGGCCAACACGCTCAACTGCTACCTCGACCGCGACATCGACCAGATCATGAACCGCACGAAGCGCCGTCCGCTCGTCACGGGCGAGATCAGCCCGCGGGCGGCGCTGGTCTTCGGCACGGTGCTCGGGGTGCTGGCGCTCGTCTGGTTCGCGCTCGTCGTCAACCTCGCCTCCGCGCTCCTCACGGCGGGCGCGATCCTCATGTACGTCATCGGCTACACGATGATCCTCAAGCGCCGGACGCCCCAGAACATCGTGTGGGGCGGCGCAGCGGGGTGCATGCCGGTGCTCATCGGCTGGTCGGCCGTCACGGGAAGCGTGTCCTGGACGCCCGTGCTGCTGTTCGGCGTCATCTTCTTCTGGACGCCGCCGCACTACTGGCCGCTGTCGATGAAGTTCCGCAAGGACTATGCGGCCGCCGGCGTCCCGATGCTGCCCGTGGTCGCCGCCGACACGCTCGTCGCACGCGAGATGATCGCGTACGCGGTCGCCATGGTCGGGTGCTCGCTCCTGCTCGTGCCCGTCGCGCACATGACGTGGGTGTACGCGCTGGTCGCGCTCGTGCTCGGCGCGTGGTTCGTGTGGTCGTGCATCGGCCTGTACCGGCGCGCCCTGGATCCGTCGCACGGCAAGCTGAACGCGATGAAGGTGTTCCACGCGTCCATCACCTACCTGACGCTGATCTTCGTCGCGGTCGCCGTCGACGTGTTCCTCCCCTTCTGAGCGCAGGCGCAGCCGTGGCGCAGGTCCTGCTGCAGAGCGCGGTCGAGGACTACCTGGCGCATCTGACGGTCGAGCGCGGCCTCGCGGTCAACACGCTGGCGGCCTACCGACGTGACCTCGCCCGCTACGTCGCGCACCTCGATGCGGCGGGGCGGACGCAGCCGGACGACATCACCGAGCGCGACGTCGAGGACTTCGTCGCCGTCATGCGGACCGGGTCCGACGGCGGTGCGGTGCTGTCGGCGTCCTCCACCGCCCGCGCCGTCGTCGCCCTGCGGGGGTGGCACCGGTTCTGCGCGCTCGAGGGGCTGACGGG
>DASVMA010000370.1:0-9466 GCA_036384595.1 Cellulomonas sp.
ATCAGTCGTCTGTCACGGGAAGCTGGTGACGAAGCTCGGCACTCCGGTGTTCGTGTTGTCGACCGGAGCCCCCGTGTCGTTCACGACATGGTCGATCGTCCCGGCACTCAGGTTGACCGTCATGACGTGGTGCAGGCTGACGCCGGGCGTCACCGGGACCTCGAACCCACGCGCGGCGTGGATCGTCGGGTCGACGTTGGTGAAGATGTAGGCGCCGCCGCCCCACAGCTCGTGGGTCGTGACATCGTCGGCCACCTTGTACGCAGCCCAGCCCAGGACGCTGTCGTGCTGCCACGCTGCCTGGTTCGGCGCGTCGTACGGCAGCTCGTTCTGGAAGAACACGGTGCGACCGTTCTCACCGTTCCACAGGACGTTGTACTGCTGGTAGTGCTCGACGAACAGCCCGGTAGCGGTCACGTTGTCGCCGTTGACGACGACGCCGTTGCGTCCGGTGTTGACGTCCCACCCCACGGATCCTGCGACACCGTGGTCCGCGCGCCAGGCCCAGATGTGGTCGATCAGCACGTTGTCGCTGTTGACCTCGAGACTGACGTCCGCCTTGCCGACGTGGGGACCACCCACGCGGAAGTAGACGTCGCTGAGCGTCGTCGGGTTGAGCGCGTCGGAGGCATTCTTCGCCTCGCGGCCGTTCTTCGTCCCGACGCGGAGCAGGACCGGCGAGCTGACCTCACCGGCATCGATGGTGAGCCCGGCGAGGACGACCCCCGGCACGTCGGCCACCGTCACGGGCACAGCACCGCCGACCGCTGTCAGGGTCGCGTGACCGAGCCCCAGGACCACGGTGTTCGCACGCTTGACGGCGATGGACCTGGAGACGTCGTAGACGCCTGGGGTGAGGAGCAGGTTGCGGCCGCGAGCGAGCTGGTTGTTGATGACCTGCACGGAGTCGGACGGCTTCACGACGAAGAACTCCGAGATCGGGATCGACCGTCCCGGGGTCTGGCCGTTCGCCCACGTGACCCCACGGCTGTTCTGCTGCGCCGACGGCACGTAGACGTTGTACCGGCCGCTCCCGTCGACGAAGAGGAACGGCTTCTCACGGCTCACCGGGGTGGTGGCGAGGGTCGTGTACGGCGGGTTCGGGAACGCCTCGTCCGTCGGGGCGCCGACGACGCCGGCGAAGACCGCGTTCCAGACGCCGTTGGACCAGCCGCCGATGTCGCTGTTGCGCGTGATCCACTGCTGCTGGGAGCCGTTGATGACGAACCCGGTCTTGGAGTCCGCGATGAAGCCACCGCTCGCGTACTGCGGGCCGGCGGTGCAGTAGTCCATCAGCGAGAGGTTCCCGCCGGTGATGTTCAGGCGTCGCATCGAGACGGCCTGCGACACGGCCCAGAAGTCGGCCGAGGCCCGGCAGCCGTCCTGACCGGTGCCGTTGATGGTGAGCGTGAGGTTCGACAGCGTGCGCCAGAAGTTCACGAGCGCCAGGCAGTTGGTGGTTCCGCCGTTGTCGAGGCAGCGGTTGTAGACCTCGATCTTGCCGTTGATGACGACGTCGGTCGGGGAGGCGCCAAGCCCGGCCACCTCGGTGTAGTAGCCGACCTTGATCTGCAGCGGTTCGGTGGCCGTGCCGTAGACGCCCGGCTTGAACAGCAGCGCGTGCCGGCCCGTCCCCATCTCGGCGTCGATCTGCTGCGCGTTGACCGCGTCGACGGTCGCCTGGATCTGGCTCACGGGCATGCTCGGGTCGAACACCACGACGTTCGGGCCGAGGTCGGGCTGGGTGGCGCTCGTGGCGGGTGGGTTCGTCGCGCCCGCGGCGGTGGCGATGCCGCCGGTGAGAGCCGTGGCGAGCGCGACGCCGAGGGCAAGAGCGCGGCCACGACGTCGACGGCTCGGCCGCCCGTCATGGCCCTCGGCAGCGGCGCCGAGGATCGGGGTGGGTAACGATCTCATGCGATTCAGTCCTCCCCATTGAGGTGAAATGCACCGGTGACTCGTGTCACTCAGCCAGGACCCAGACTAGGGACACCCGGAGGGATGTCAAGGGTTCCTGGTCCGGACCGACGATCTCCCGGTCCGGGTCTAGCCTGACCTCAGGAGGGTGCGATGACGCACGAACCCACTCTCATAGCCTCGGTGCAGCGCGCGCTGCACCTGCTCGATGCCGTGAGCGAGGCGACGTCGCCATTGCCGGCCAAGGTGCTCGCCCGGCGGACCGGGCAACCCCTCGCCACGACCTACCACCTGCTGCGGACGCTCGTCCACGAGGGCTATCTGAGCAGGGTCGACGGTCTCGGCTACGTCCTCGGGGACAGGATCTCCGAGCTCTCGTCCAGCCCAGGGCGCGGAGCGACGCTCCTCGCTGACGTGCACCGGGTACTTCAGGCGCTCCACGTCGAGACGTCCGCCGCGACCTACCTGTCGGTGCTGGACGACGGCGAGATCAGGCTGACCGACGTCGTCGACAGCGCCTCGGCGCCTCGCGTCGACCTGTGGGTCGACTTCCACGACGCCGCGCACGCGACGGCGATCGGCAAGGCCGTCCTGTCCAGCCTCGACGCGGACGCGCGACGCGGATACCTCGCCGACCATGCGCTGACGGACCTGACACCGCACACGGTGACCGACCAGCGGGTGCTGCTCCACCAGCTCGACGCCCCGCTCGGGTACGCGATCGACCGGGAGGAGTACTCGCTCGGCACCGCGTGCATCGCTGTCCCCGTGCCGTCGCCGTCCTGGTCGGCCGCGGTGGCGATGTCGGCACCCGCACGTCACGTGGACGCGCTCATCCGACATCGCGTGGCGCTCCAGCGCGCCGCCCAGCAGATCGCGGTCACTGCGTCCCGGTGACCGGATTATCATCATTTGAACGCTTGACCGTTGCCGCGCGGGCGGGGTCGTTGCAGAGTCGAGACGAGGTCACCGAAAGCCCGGAGGTGCATCATGACCGCCACGACACCCGCCAGCACGCATGCGACGCAGAGCGTCCTGGAGGGCCCGGCCAGGGTCGGGCTCTACCGCACGATGGTGCTGATCCGCACGTTCGAGGAGGCGGTCCGGCGCGACTACTACGCCGACAAGGGACCGGGCTTCGACATCGGGAAGGGGCTCGTCCCGGGTGAGATGCACCTCGCAGCAGGCCAGGAACCCGTGGCCGTCGGCGTGTGCGCACATCTCACCGTCGACGACGCCGTGACGGCCACCCACCGCCCGCACCACTTCGCCATCGCGCACGGGGTGGACCTCAAGGCCATGGCCGCCGAGATCTTCGGCCGCGAGACCGGCCTCGGTCACGGACGCGGGGGGCACATGCACCTGTTCGACCCGGCGACGCACTTCTCGTGCTCAGGAATCATCGCGGAGGGCTACCCGCCTGCGCTCGGCCAGGCGTTCGCGTTCCAGCGGCGCGGCAGCGACCGCATCGCCGTCGCCGTCACCGGCGAGGGTGCCGCCAACCAGGGCGCCTTCCACGAGTCGCTCAACCTGGCCGCGCTGTGGCGGCTGCCGGTCGTGTTCGTCGTCGAGGACAACGACTGGGGCATCTCGGTGCCGCGCTCGGCCTCGACGAGCGTGCCGTCGAACGCGCTCCGCGGCGCCGGTTACGACATGCCCGCCGTGCGCGTCGAGGACAACGCGGTCGAGGCAGTCCACGCTGCGGCGTCCGACGCCGTCGCGAGAGCACGGGCCGGAGACGGGCCGACACTGATCGAGGTCCACACGCTGCGGCTGTGGGGGCACTTCGAGGGCGACGCACAGGGCTACCGCGGCGACCTCGAGGACGTGCCCGGCCACGACCCGATCCCGACGTACCAGGCGACGCTGCGCGAGGCCGGCCTGCTCGACGACGCCGTCGTGCAGCAGATCGCCGCGGATGCGAGCACCCAGGTGGAGGACGCGATCGCGTTCGCCAAGGACAGCCCGCTGCCGGACCCGGCCGCCGCCGGCTCGTACGTGTTCGCCTGAGGAGGAGACCATGACCACCACCCAGTCGCCGGTCGACGCGACACCGCTGAGCAGCCACCGCCTCACCACGTCGAAGGCGATGGTCGAGGGCATCGAGCTCGAGATGGAGCGTGATCCGTCCGTCCTCTACCTCGGTGAGGACGTCGGAGCGTACGGAGGGATCTTCAGCTCGACCGCCGGGTTGCTCGACCGGTTCGGCCCGACGCGCGTCATCGACACCCCGATCTCCGAGACCGCGTTCATCGGCCTCGCGACCGGCGCCGCGGTCGAGGGCATGCGCCCGATCGTCGAGCTCATGTTCGCCGACTTCATGGGCGTGTGCCTCGACCAGATCTACAACCACATGGCCAAGATCCACTACGAGTCCGGCGGCCACGTGACCGTCCCGATGGTCGTCACGACCGCGGTCGGCGGCGGCTATTCCGACGGCGCGCAGCACTCGCAGTGCCTCTGGGGCACGTTCGCGCACCTGCCCGGCATGAAGGTCGTCGTCCCGAGCAACCCGTATGACGCGAAGGGCCTCATCATCTCGGCCATCCGGGACGACAACCCGGTCGTCTACATGTTCCACAAGGGCGTGATGGGGCTGCCCTGGATGGTCAAGAACCCCCGTGCCATGGCCGACGTCCCGACGGGTGAGTACACCGTGCCGATCGGCAAGGCGAACGTGGTCCGCGAGGGCAGCGACGTCACCGTCGTGACCGTGTCGCTCTCGGTGCACCATGCGCTGGACGTCGCCGACACCCTCGCGGCGGACGGCATCGACACCGAGGTCATCGACCTGCGCAGCCTCGTGCCGCTCGATCGCGAGACGATCCTGAGGTCGGTCGCCAAGACCGGTCACCTCGTGGTCGTCGACGAGGACTACCTGTCGTTCGGTCTCTCCGGCGAGGTGGCGGCCACGGTGGCCGACGTCGACCCGGGCATGCTCCGAGCACCAGTTGCCCGGGTTGCGAACCCTGACACGCCGATCCCCTACTCACGGCCGCTCGAGTACGCCGTCCTTCCGAGGCAGGACCGGATCGAAGCGGCGATCCGCAGGACGGTGAGCCGATGACGGAGGTGGTGTTCCCCTCGCTCTCCACCGATGACCCCCAGGCTGAGGGTGTGGTCGCGAGCTGGTTCGTGACCGACGGCGAGCGCGTGGAGATGGATCAGCTGCTCGCTGAGGTCCAGGTCGACAAGGTCGCGGTCGAGGTCCCGGCGCCCGTCGCCGGGACCGTCCACCTCCTCGTCGCCGAGGACGCGGCGGTCACGCAGGGCGCTCCGATCGCCCGAATCGACCAGTGATCCGTCCGTACCTCCTCCCGAACATCGCCTGAGGCAACCCCCGCTCGCGCCGCCGCCGCCACGGCGGCGCGCGCGCGTGCTCGGCCCGAGCCACGTACCGTGTGGGCGTACCGAGAGGGGAGATGCCATGAGCGACACCCAGAACACCGCAGTCGCAGGCAGCCTCATCGGCGACCGCTATCGCATCGAGGCCGTCATCGGTCATGGCGGCATGGCGGCGGTCTACCGCGCCCGTGACGAGCTCCTGGGGCGCGTGGTAGCGCTCAAGGTGATCGCTCCGACCTCCGCGGACGCCTCGGCCGTCCGGCGCGCCCGAGCCGAGGTCGAGCTCCTCGCCTCGTTGAACCATCACGCGCTCGTCACCCTCTTCGACGCGGGCGTCGACGAGCTCGACGGCAACGAGCGGACGTTCCTGGTCATGGAGCTGGTCGACGGGCCGACCCTCGGTGCGCGGATCGAACGCGGTCCCCTCGCCGGGACCGACGTGTGCCGGATGGCCGTGGACCTCGCCGAGGCGCTGCACGTCGTCCATGCCAGCGGGATCGTGCATCGCGACATCAAGCCGGGCAACGTGCTCCTCGGCTCCTCGCCACTGCCCACGCACGAGTTCACCGCGAAGCTCGCCGACTTCGGCATCGCCCACCTGATCGACTCGACGCGCCTGACGGCCGCGGGCGGGCTGGTCGGCACAGCGGCCTACCTCAGCCCCGAGCAGGCCCGTGGCCTCGCTCCGGCACCCGCGTCGGACATCTACTCGTTGGGCCTGGTCCTCCTTGAGTCACTGACGCGGACGCGCGCGTTCCCGGGCGCCCTCTTGGAGTCCGTCGGCGCGCGCCTGGTCAGCGACCCGCCGATCCCCGGCTCCGTCGGAGCCGGCTGGGCCGCACTCCTGTCGGCCATGACGGCGCGCGACCCCGAGGCGAGGCCGAGCGCGGTCGAGGTCGCAGTCGCCGCGCGGGCGCTCGAGCGCGAACCAGCCGCATCCGACGACACCGTCACCTCGTCACCTGCGACACAGGCCCTCAGGGTGATCGACGGCGACGCACCGACCATGCTCACGGTCCCGATGGACGCGCACGCGAGCGGGTCCACCGCGATCATGCCGGCCGCGATCCTCGAACAGCTCGGCCGCGAGGCCGCCGACCGGGCCGCCACGCACGCAGGAGGGCACGACGCCGGCGATCCGGCCTCGCCGTCCGCCACGCGCGCCAGCCGGCCAGACGCCCGGCCCGCAGGGGGAGCTTCGTCGACCGACGTCCGGCGAACGCACCGGATCCGCCGTTCCCTCGTGCTGGCCACGGTCGGAGCTCTCGTCGTCGTCGCGGCCGTCGTCGCTGTGCCGCGTCTCGCTCACCCGACACCATCGCCGAGCCCGGCACCGACGGTGCCCGCCCTCGTCGAACCGCTGCGCACCGACCTGCAGGCGCTCCTGACGAGCGTGAGCCCATGAGCGGCGTGCGGCGCCTCGCCGCCGCGGTCGTCGCCATGGCCCTGCTCGCCGGGTGCGCGTCCGGTCCGCCGGACATCGCCGCGACCACGTCCAGCGAGCTGCAGGCTGCGGTCCAGGACATCGGTGCTGCCGCCGCCGCGGGCCACTACGCCGCCGCGGCGACCCTGCTCGACACCCTCCAGGCGCGGCTCGACCAGGCGCGCACCGCCGGTCAGGTCAAGGCCGCCCGCGGAGCGACGATCCAGGCGGCGCTCGACCGGGTCCGTAGCGATCTCGGAGCACTCGCTGCAGCACCGGCACAGTCGGCGTCACCCACGGCGACGGCGTCAGCACCTGCCCCGGCCACCTCCAAGGCCGGCGCCGGACCCGGCAAGCACAAGGGCAAGGGCTAGGGGCAACCCGCCGCCCCGACGACTCACGCCGAGGCGGCCGACAGCGCAGCGAGCTCGTCGGACGTCAGCTGCAGGTCCGCCGACGCCAACAGGTCGACGAGCTGGTCGAGGTTCCGCGCGCTCGCGATCGGGGCGACGACCGTCGGCTGGCACCTCAACCAGGCCAGCGCGACCGAGGCAACCGGCACGCGATGAGCCGCAGCGATCTCGTCGAGAGCGGCCAGGACGCGTCGACCTCGGTCGTCGAGGTAGTGGGCAGCAGCCTCGGCGCGAGGACTGTCCACCGGCGCTCCCCCGTCGCGGTACTTGCCTGCGAGGAACCCGCGAGCCAGGCCGTAGTACGGCAGGACACCGAGCCCGTACCGCTCGGCGCGGTCGCGTAGCCCTGCCTCGAAGCCCCGTTCGAGGAGGTTGTACTGCGGCTGGAGCGCGACGGGACGGTGGAAGCCCTCACGGTCGGCGACGGACATCCACTCGTCGACGCGCTCCGGTGTGTAGTTGGAGAGCGCCACGTACCGCGCGATGCCGTCGTCGACGAGCGACGAGAACGCCCCCGCCGTCTCCTCGAGCGGGACCGATGCGTCGTCGAAGTGCGCGTAGTACAGGTCGATCCGGTCCGTGCCCAAGCGCGTCAGCGACGCCTCGGCGGCGGCCCGGACGTTGCTCGCCGCGAGACCGCGGAAGCCCGGGTGCTGGCTGACCTTGGTCGCGATGACGACGTCGTCGCGGCTCCCCCGGCTGGCGAGCCAGCGCCCGATGAGGGTCTCGCTCTCCCCGCCGCTGTTCCCCGGCGCCCACACCGAGTACGCGTCGGCCGTGTCGATCATCGTGCCGCCGGCCGCGGCGAAGGCGTCGAGCACCGCGAACGTCGACTCCTCGTCGGCGGTCCAGCCGAACACGTTGCCGCCCAGGACGAGCGGGAAGACCTCCAGGTCCGATGAGCCGACCCGTACAGGCTGCGCCTCTGTCATGTGACTGCCTCTCGTCGGTGAGCCGTGCTCGGGCCCTGTGCTCGCGCGGTGACCTGGCCTGACGTGACGGTGATGAGCTGGGTCGTCGCGCACCGCTTCCCGCTCGGGGACCACGCAGCTCGCGCCGTCATGCTAGCGGGCACCCACCGGGTGGTCCTGGCTGCCGCTGTCCTGGTGGCCGTCGGCTACGTCGCCGTCCGCCGGCGCTATCGGCTCGGTGGCGCCGTCGCCCTCGCAGTCGTCGTGTCTGCGGTCCTGGCGGAGGGCCTCAAGGGAGCCCTCGGGCGGGCCCTGGGTGTGGCGGTCGGCGCCGCCGTCACGACAGCCCTACGCCGACCACCCACCTGAGCGCTCGCGCCGCGATGGACGCGACCGGTCACACCAGGATCCTCAGCGGCTGCTCGAGAAGTGCCAGGAATGCCGCCATCCATTCGGCGGCGACGGCCCCATCGATGGGCCGATGATCGACCGAGAGCGTCACGTGGATGACACGACCGATCTCGAGCCGCCCGGCGCTCACGACAGCTTCCTCGCGTGCCGCCCCGACCGCGAGGATGGCGGACTGCGGTGGGTTGATGATCGCTGCGAATGCCTCCGTGCCGAGCGCGCCGAGGTTCGTGACGGTCAACGTGCCCCCCACGAGCTCCTCCTCGAGGAGTCGTCCGGACCTGGCGCGACCGACCAGGTCGCGGCCTGCGGCCGCCGCGGCGGACACCGTCATGCGGTCCACTCCCCGCAGCACCGGCGTGACGAGTCCGCGATCGGTGCGCACTGCTACGGCGACATCGACGCCGGAGAACTGGCGCACGACGTCGGGCATCCACAGGACGTTCATCGCCGGCACGAGGACGTGGGCGCGTGCCGCCGCGACGACGATCAGGTCGTTGATCGAGACCGGCTCCGAGCCGTCGCTGTTGAGCTGGGTTCGGAGGTCGAGCAGCGCGTCGACGCGAGCCGTGCCCGCCACGAAGAAGTGCGGAGCGACCCGCACGCTCTCGGTCAGTCGGTCCGCGATGGCACGCCTCATCCGGGTGTGCGGGATGTCGCGGTAGCCGGTCGCTTCCTTGGGCGGAGCGGCCGGAGCGGCCTCAGCCAGGGCGACCCTCTGCTGCTGCTGTCCCGTCGGTTGCCCTGCCGACGTGCTGCGGGCTTCGATCGCGTGCTCGACATCGCGTCGCACGATCCGCCCACCGGGACCCGTGCCGACAAGCTCCGGGATCGTCAGCCCGGCCTCCCGCGCCAGCCGCCGGGCGAGTGGGCTGCTGAAGACCCGCCCTCCGACCAGGCTGGCATCGGGCTCGGCGCGCTCAGTCGCCTCGACGGCGACCGCACGCTCAGGCGGGCGATGCTCGGAGGCGAGGCCCAGCCCGGCGAGGGCCGCCTCGAGGTCCTCGACGACCTCGCCCCGATCACCGAGGAGGGCGATCGGAGCGCCG
>DASVMA010000371.1:0-5975 GCA_036384595.1 Cellulomonas sp.
CTCGGGTCGGTCGTGCTGGCCGGCTGGCAGGCGCTCGTCGTCGGCGCGGGCATCAAGCCGTACCTGCTGCCCAGCCCGACGGCGATCGCCGCCCAGGCGGGCGCGCTCGCGCCGCTGATGTGGACCGCCGCCGTGGCGACCGGCGCCAACGTCCTCGTCGGGCTCGTCGTCGGGACGGTCGTGGCGATCGGTGCCGCGATCGCTGCGACACACGCCCGGTGGGTCGACGCACTGATGTCCCCGACGGCCGCGGCCGTCTCGGTAATTCCGATCGTCGCGCTCGCCCCCGCGCTCAACACGATGTTCGGGACGACGTCGACGACCCCGCGGCGGATGATCGTCGCCGTCGTGGTGTTCGTGCCCGTGTTCGTCAACACGCTGCGCGGTCTGCGCGAGGTCCAGCCGGTGCACCGCGACCTGCTCCGCGCCTACGCCGCGACCCCGCGCCAGATCACCCGGACCCTGACCATCCCCGGGTCGTTGCCGTTCCTGTTCACGGGCCTGCGCATCGCGTCGTCGACGGCCGTCATCTCCGCGGTCGTCGCCGAGTACTTCGGTGGGCTGCAGAACGGTCTCGGGTCGCGGATCACGGCGGCCGCGTCGAACAGCGCCTATGCCCGGGCCTGGGCCTACGTGCTCGGGGCGATCGCTCTCGGGCTCGTCTTCTACCTCGCGACCCTCGCGCTCGAACGCGTCGTCGCGCGCCGCCAGGGTCGATGACCCGCCACCCACGTCCGCCTGCCGGTGCTGCCAGGTCGGTCGATCACCACCCACCGAGAAGAGGGATGACGATGAGACTCACCAGGCGTACCGGATGGGGCGCAGCCGCCGTCGGCGTTGCCGCGGCGCTCGCTCTCACCGGGTGCAGCAGCAGCAGCGCGACCGAGCCGGCGGCCGCGGGGACGGCAAGCGGGACGGCGGCCGCGACGCCAGCCACGCTCACCCCGGTCAAGCTCCAGCTCCAGTGGTTCACGCAGGCGCAGTTCGCCGGCTACTACGCGGCCCTCAAGCAGGGCTTCTACAAGGCCGAGGGCCTCGACGTGACGATCGTCGAGGGCGGCGTCGACATCGTGCCGCAGACCGTCCTGGCCGACGGCTCGGTCGACTACGCGATCGCGTGGGTGCCCAAGGCGCTCGCCTCGCGCGAGCAGGGCGCGGGCATCACCGACGTCGCGCAGATCTTCCAGCGGTCCGGGACCCTGCAGGTCGCGCTCGCCGGCAGCGGCATCAAGACCGCCGCCGACCTCAAGGGCAAGAAGGTCGGCAACTGGGGCTACGGCAACGAGTTCGAGCTCTTCGCGGGCATGACCAAGGCGGGGCTCGACCCGGCCAAGGACGTCACGCTCGTCCAGCAGCAGTTCGACATGAACGCGCTGCTGTCGGGTGAGATCGACGCCGCCCAGGCGATGACCTACAACGAGTTCGCCCAGGTGCTCGAGGCGACGAACCCTGCGACGGGTGCGCTGTACCAGCCGTCCGACTTCTCGGTGATCGACTGGAACACCGAGGGCACCGCGATGCTCCAGGACGCCATCTGGGCCAACACCGAGAAGCTGAGCTCGGACAAGGCGTACCAGGACACGACCGTGAAGTTCATCAAGGCGAGCCTCGAGGGCTGGATCTACGCCCGCGACAACCCGGAGGCCGCCCGTGACGCCGTCGTGGCCGCCGGCTCCCAGCTCGGCAACAGCCACCAGCTGTGGCAGACGAACGAGGTCAACAAGCTCATCTGGCCGTCCAAGGCCGGCATCGGCATGATCGACGAGGCCGCCTGGAAGCAGACGGTCGACGTGGCGCTGACGACCAAGAACGACCAGGGTGCGAGTGTCATCACCAAGGCGCCGGACGCCGAGGCGCACACCAACGAGTATGTGACGAAGGCCCTCGCGGAGCTCACCGCCGAGGGGGTCGACGTGACGGGCTCCACGTTCGCCCCGCTGACCGTGAAGCTCGCGGCCGGCGGCAGCTGACCACGGCAGCACCGCAGGACCCGCACCACCCCAGGCACCTGACCGGGGTCGGCGCCGCTGCACCGCAGCGGTCGTCGGCGTCGACCCCGGCGGGTGCCGGGCACCACCTGAGAAAGAGGCGAGAGGCATGACCGCACCGCTCGACGACGCCGGACAGCTCGCGTACGAGCTCGACCGCGCCCACGTGTTCCACTCCTGGTCCGCCCAGCGCAGTCTCGACCCGATCGTCATCACGGGCGCGGCCGGGTGCGAGGTGCGGACGGCCGACGGGCGCACCCTGCTGGACTTCTCGAGCCAGCTGGTCAACACGAACATCGGCCACCAGCACCCGCGGGTCGTCGCCGCGATCGTGGCGCAGGCCCAGGTGCTGACGACCGTGGCCCCGGGCCATGCGGTGCTCCCGCGCGGTCAGGCCGCCGCGGCGATCGTCGCGCACGCGCCCGCTGGGTTCTCCAAGGTCTTCTTCACGAACGGCGGCGCCGACGCCAACGAGAACGCGATCCGGATGGCGCGCCAGGTGACCGGCCGCGACAAGGTGATCTCGTTCTACCGTTCGTATCACGGCAACACCGGCTCGGCCGTCGTCGCGACGGGCGACTGGCGGCGGATCCCCAACGAGTACGCACGCGGCCACGTCCACGTCTTCGGCCCGTACCTGTACCGCAGCGAGTTCTGGGCGACCACGCCCGAGCAGGAGTGCGAGCGTGCGCTCGTCCACCTCGAGCGCGTCCTGCAGTCCGAGGGCCCGTCGTCCGTCGCGGCGATCCTCATCGAGACGATCGTCGGGACGGCCGGTGTCCTCGTCCCGCCGCCGGGCTACCTCGCGGGCGTCCGGGAGATCGCCGACCGCTACGGCGTGCTCCTGATCCTCGACGAGGTCATGGCCGGGTTCGGCCGGACCGGGGAGTGGTTCGCGTTCGACCACGACGGGGTCGTCCCGGACCTCATCACGTTCGCGAAGGGCGTGAACTCCGGGTACGTGCCCGCCGGCGGCGTCCTCATCTCCGACCCGATCGCGTCGGCCTTCGACGACCGCGTGTTCCCCGGCGGCCTCACCTACTCGGGGCACCCGCTCGCGATGGCGGCGATCGTCGCGACCATCGGCGCGATGGAGGACGAGCACATCGTCGAGAACGCCGCCCGGATCGGCGCGGACGTGCTCGGCCCGGGCCTGGCCGAGCTGGCCGAGCGCCACGAGATCATCGGCGAGGTGCGGGGACGCGGGGTCTTCTGGGCGCTCGAGCTCGTGAGCGACCGTGCGACGCGCGCGCCGCTGCCGGCGAGCGCGATGTCCCACGTCAAGAGCGAGCTGATGGCGCGCGGCCTGCTGCCGTTCCTGGCGGACAACCGCATCCACGTCGTGCCGCCGTGCATCGTCACGGACGACCAGGTGCGCGCGGCGCTCGCGATCTACGACGAGGCGCTCGCGGTCGTGGCCGGTGCGCTGTGAGCGCCGGTCGGCTGCGCGCGGTCGTGACCGGGGCCTCGAGCGGCATCGGTGCGGCCACGGTGCGACGGCTGCGCACCGACGGGTGGGACGTCGTGGCTGTCGCGAGGCGAGCGGACCGGCTCGCGGCACTGGCTGCCGAGACCGGCGCTGAGGCGTTCGCGGCGGACCTCACGTCGGACGACGACGTCGCGCGGCTCGCCGCGTTCGTGGACGCCACCGGAGGGCTGACGTCGCTGGTCAACAACGCGGGGGGCGCGCTCGGGCTCGACCGGGTCGAGCAGGCCGACGTCGACGGCTGGCGCGCGATGTACGAGACGAACGTGCTGGGGACCCTGCGCGTCACCCAGGCGCTCCTGCCAGCGCTGCGCGCGAGCGGTCGCGGCGACGTGCTGGTGGTGACCTCGACCGCCGGCATCGCACCGTACGAGGGTGGCGCGGGGTACACCGGGGTGAAGCACGCCGAGCGGATGCTGACGACGACGCTGCGACTCGAGCTCATCGGGGAGCCGGTGCGCGTCATCGACATCGCGCCGGGCAACGTCGCGACGGAGGAGTTCTCGCTCGTCCGCTTCGACGGTGACGCCGAGCGGGCCGCGAAGGTCTACGAGGGCTACGAGCCGCTGCTGGCCGACGACGTCGCGGACGTCATCGCGTTCGCGCTCACGCGCCCGCACCACGTCAACATCGACACGCTCGTCGTCCGGCCCCGCGCCCAGGTGTCGAACACCCAGATCGGTCGACGTCTGCCCGTTGCCAGCCCGGCGTAGGCCGTCGCGGCGGTCCGCGGGCGCTCAGGGTGCGGAGCGGACCCGGTCCCGGCCGGCTGCCTTGGCACGGTAGAGGGCTGAGTCCGCCCGGCCGAGCAGGTCGAGCACCGCCTCGTCGGGGTGGTGCTGGGCGACCCCGATGCTGATCGTGATCCCGCCGTCGGGCAGCAGGTCGTCCCACGCGTGCGCCTTGACGGCGTCGCGGAGGCGGTCGCAGACCTCGGCTGCGGACAGGGCGTCGACACCGTCGAGGAGCAGGACGAACTCCTCGCCGCCGTAGCGGGCCGCCCGGTCGCTCGTTCGGAGCGTGCCCGTCAGGATCGCGCCGATCCGCGCGAGGACCTGGTCGCCGACCTGGTGCGACCAGCGGTCGTTGACGCGTTTGAAGTGGTCGACGTCGATGAGCGCGCACGCGAAACCGTGCGGGCGGGACGTGACCCAGTCCGCGAGCGCCGTGTCGAGTGCGCGGCGGTTCGCGAGGCCGGTCAGCGCGTCGTGGGTGGCGTCGTGCTCGAGCCGCGCGTTGTGCTCCTCGAGCGCGGTCGCGCGTCGTCGTTCTGCCGCGGCGCTCTGCTCGATCCGCTCGACCTCGAGGCGCGAGCTGAGCAGGTCGGCGCGACGGTCCGCGGCCCTGTCGTGCTGCTGGGTGGTTGCCAGGTGGAGCTCGCGGAGGGTGCGCAGCGCCGCTGCGAGGTCGCCGCGGCCCTCATGGGCGTCCACGAGCGCGGCCAGCATCTCGAGGCGCTCGGCGGGGCGGCCGATCGCCTCGCAGAGGTCGAGGCCGTCGCACAGCTCGAGGATCGCCTCGTCGAGCCGTCCCGACCGCACGAGCCAGCGTCCTCGGAAGCTGGACAGCGCGATCTGCTGGCGCGAGGTGGGGAAGCGCGCGAGCATCACCTGTGTGGCGTCGAGCGCCTCACCCGCGGCCGCGAGGTCTCCGCCGACCATGTGCGCGCCGACGACCGCGAGCCGGGCATCGATCGCGACGCGGCCCATGCCGGTCGCATCGGCCTCGTCGACCGCCTGCCGTGCGATCTTGAGGGCGTGCCGGACGGCGCTCAGCGCCCCGCGGGGGTTCTCCTGCTGGAGCCGGCGGCTGGTCACCACGAACGTCATGGCCAGGTTCGTCAGCGCCATGGCCGCGTGGTCGGGGTCACCGGCAGAGAGCCACAGCCGGCGGGCCTGCGTGAGGACCTGGGCCGCCTGGGGAGCGAGCTGAGCCATGCCGGTGTAGACGGTGCCGAGGCTGTTGAGGACCGATGCCGTTCCCGCGTCGTCTCCGGCGGCGCGGCGCAGCGCGAGAGCCTGCGTCAAGAGGTCGATCGCGCTGTCGAGGTCTCCGATCTCGTGGTGGACCAGGGCCCGGCAGACGGCCGCCCGCGACTGCCACACGAGGTCGCCGCGCTCCTGGGCGAGGGTCTCGGTACGGGCCGCGGCGGCGAGCGCCGAGGCGTCGTCGGCCAGCACGTGATGGGCGTAGGCGGCGTGGCACGACAGTCGCATCTCGGCGTCCTCGTCACCGAGGGCTCGGGCCAGCTCGAGCGCACCGACCGACCGGGACACGCACGCGTGCGGGTCCGTCTCGCTCAGCAGCTCGAGCTCGTCGACGAGCAGGTCCCAGTCCGGCGTGCCGGGACCGTCGAGCGCAGCAGGTCGCTCGTCCACCGCTGGAATGGTCGTGGCCTCTCTCGTCATCGTGCGCGCGCCGGCGTCATCGCTGGTGCGTGATCACCCCATCGGCGCGTGAGCGTCGGACGTGAGCACATCGCACCACCGTGCACGCGCTGC
>DASVMA010000372.1:0-7644 GCA_036384595.1 Cellulomonas sp.
CTCGGGTCGGCGCTCAGCACCGCGGCGTAGCGCCGGTGCAGCGCGACCTGCTCGCCGGGCAGCAGGTCGGCATAGACGGCCTCGGCGAGCAGCGCGTGCCGGAAGACGATCCGGCCCTCCTCGCCGGCGAGGACGTGGTGGGCGACCGCGTCGCGCAGGGCCGCGTCGAACCGCTCGGCGGTGTCCGGCACGGGACCGGCGTGCCCGTCGGTCGAGGGGTCGGCATGATCGGCCGCGACGACGGCCCGCAGCAGCGGCTCGGACACGCGTCGCCCGGCGACCGACGCCAGCTGCGCGAGGCGCTGCACGGCTGGGTCGAGCAGCTCGAGGCGGGCCCGCAGGACGTCACCGAGCGTGCCCGGCAGTGCGTCGGTGTCGGCGCCGGCCTCGAGCAGCTCCTCGGCGAAGTACGCGTTCCCCTCGGAGCGCTCGGCGACGCGCCGCAGCGCAGGTTCGGGGAGCGGGCTGCCCAGGGCCGCCGTGGTGAAGGTGCGCAGCTCGTCGTCGGTGAACGGCGGCAGCTCGAGCAGCTCGACGTTGGGGTGCCGGGCCATCTCGGCGATCATCGGGCGGAGCGGGTGGCGCCGGTGCAGCTCGTCGGTGCGGTAGCTCGCGACGAGCAGGACGCGCTCGTCGCGCATCCGGGCGACCAGGAAGCGCAGCACGTCACGGCTCGACGAGTCGGCCCAGTGGAGGTCCTCGATCACGACCATTAGCGGCGCCCCGCGTCGGCCGGCAGCTGCCAGCGCCGCGCCGATCCCGTCGAAGAGCTGCAGGCGGTTCGCGCCGTCCTCGACGTCGACCGGCTCGTCCGGGGGAGCCGAGGGCAGGAGCCGTCCGAGTGCCGGGCGCCCCGCGACCACGCGCTCGACGACGTCGCCACCGACGGTCCTCAGCTCCCCGAGGGCCTCGGCGAACGGCAGGTACGGCAGCCCGATCTCTCCGAGGTCGACGCAGTGCCCGGTGACGACCGTCGCGCCCGACCGCGCGGCGAGCCCGGCAGCGCGGTGCAGGAGGCGGGTCTTGCCGACCCCGGCGTCGGCCCCGAGCAGGATCACCCCCGGCCGGCCGGTCGAGGCTCGTTCGAGCGCGCCCATAAGCTGCGCGATCTGCCTCTCGCGCGCGACGAACGGTGTGGTCATCGCCCTGCGGGCCATGCCCCCGATTGTGGCACTGCCCACTGACGCCGTGGAGCGCGCGCGCCCGACGAGTGCCGGCCGCTCGTGCCGGCGGCACTGCGCGGCGCCGGCGCCGTGGCCTCGGCGACGACGTCGACCACCCTGCCGGTGTCGTCGTAGCGCACCCACCCGGCCGGTGCCTGACCCCGACGCGGCCGGCGCCACGCCGTGCGTGCCCGCTCGGCGCGGTAGGCGACCTCGGCATCGAGCCCCGGGCCCCACATCATGATCATGTCGTCCACTCCCTTGTGTGCGGTCCGATCTCCGCTTACCCGCCACGATGCCTCGCGGCTCTGACACGCGGTATCCGTCGGTCGAGCACACCTGTGGCCCTCCCCGGGGGTGCGGTCACCTAAGGCACCTCAGAGGCGGGTTGGCACGATCGACCGCCGGTCGTCGCCTGCCGTTCGCGCTGCGGTCGCCCACGCTTGCCACGCTCGTCGGGTGCGCGTCGCGATCGTCGCCGAGTCCTTCCTGCCCCAGGTCAACGGGGTCACCCACTCGCTGCTGCGCGTCCTCGAGCACCTCGAGCAGCGCGGCGACACCGTGCTGGTCGTCGCCCCCGCCGCACCCCGTGGCACCGCCACCACGGTCCACGGCCGGACGCCCGTCGTCCGGGTCCCGTCCGCTGCGCTGCCCGGCTACCAGGCCGTCCGCGTGGGGTGGTCCGGGGTCTGCCGGCTCGCCCGGACCCTCGCGGACTTCGCGCCCGACGTCGTCCACCTCGCGTCGCCGTTCGTGCTCGGCTGGCAGGGCGCCCAGGCGGCCCGCCAGCTCGACCTCCCGAGCGTCGCGGTCTACCAGACCGAGGTCCCGGCGTACGCAGGCCGCTACGGGGTGGGTGCGCTCGAGTCCTTCCTGTGGGGCAGGGTCCGGGAGATCCACGAGGCGGCGACCCTCACCCTCGCGCCGTCGACCCACGCCTGCCGCCAGCTCGCCGAGCACGGGGTACCGCGGGTCCGGCTGTGGCCGCGCGGT
Source organism: Cellulomonas sp. (assembly GCA_036384595.1). Lineage (GTDB taxonomy): Bacteria > Actinomycetota > Actinomycetes > Actinomycetales > Cellulomonadaceae > Cellulomonas_A. Next base: position 2,157 of record DASVMA010000372.1, read on the forward strand.
GTCGACTCGGTGCGGTTCGCGCCCGAGCACCGCGACGACGCGTGGCGACGCTCGGTGGCACCCGACGGCGAGGTCGTGCTCGGCTACGTCGGGCGGCTCGCGCCGGAGAAGCAGCTCGACCACCTCGCGGCCGTCGCGGACCTCCCCGGCACCCGGCTCGTCCTGGTGGGCGACGGGCCCGACCGGGACCGGCTGGCCCGGGCCCTGCCCCGCGCGGTGCTCACCGGGCAGCTCGAGGGTGCCGACCTGGCCCGCGCTGTGGCGAGCATGGACGTGCTCGTCCACCCGGGCGAGCTCGAGACGTTCTGCCAGTCCATCCAGGAGGCGATGGCGAGCGGTGTCCCGGTCGTCGCGCCCGCGCGCGGTGGTCCCCTCGACCTCGTCGACGTCAGCCGCACCGGGTGGCTGTACGCGCCGGGGGACCTCGCCGCGCTCCGCGGGCACGTGCTCGACCTCGTGGGGGACGAGAGCAAGCGGCACGCGTTCGGCGCGGCGGCCCGTGCGGCGGTGAGGGGACGTGGGTGGGGCCCGGTGTGCGAGGCCCTCATCGGGCACTACGCCGCGGCGATGTCGATGCGGTCGACGGCGGCCGCATGAGTCTGCGCATCGTCCACGTCGCGAACTTCTACGGTCCGCGCTCAGGCGGCCTGCGCACGACGATGCACGCGCTGGGAGCCGGGTACGAGGCGGCCGGCCACGAGATGGTGATGGTCGTCCCGGGCCCCGCCGACGCGGACGAGCGCACACCGTCGGGGCGACGCATCACGCTCGCCGCACCGGTCGTCCCCGGGACCGGGGGGTACCGCGTCATCACCCATGTCGACCGGGTGCGCCGGGTCCTCGCCGAGCTCGGGCCCGACCGGCTCGAGGTCTCGGACAGGTCAACGCTGCGCGGGCTGGGCGCCGACGCGCGGCGGCTCGGGGTGCCGAGCGTGTTCTTCGCGCACGAGCGTCTCGACGGCGTCCTCGCGGCGCTCCTGCCGCCCGGGGCCCGCGCACTGGCGCCCACGCGGACCGTCGCCGACCTCCACAACCGCACGACGGCGGCACGCTTCGACCGGATCGTCTGCACGACCCACTTCGCCGCCGAGGAGTTCGACCGGATCGGCCGCGCGACCCAGCACGTGCCGCTGGGCGTGGACCTCGACACGTTCCACCCGCGCAGGTTCGATGCCGAGGTCCGGGCCCGCCATGCCCGTGAGGACGAGGTCCTCGTCGTCATGGCGAGCCGGCTGTCCGCCGAGAAGCGGCCCGGGACTGCGCTCGACGCCGTCGCCGAGCTGCGGGCGCGGGGGGTGCGGGTTCGGCTCGTGGTCGTCGGGGACGGTCCCCTCGCACCCGCGCTCCGGCGGCGGGCGGAGTCGCTCCCGGTGAGCTTCGCGGGGTTCCTGGGGTCTCGTCCCGAGCTGGCCGGGCTGCTCGCCGTGGCCGACGTCGTCCTCGCGCCCGGTCCGATCGAGACGTTCGGGCTCGCGGCGCTCGAGGCCCTGGCCGCAGGGACCGCGGTCGTGTGTCATCGCGGGAGCGCGCTGCCGGAGGTCATCGGGTCAGCGGGCGCCGTCGCCCCCGGCACGGGCGCCGGGTTCGCCGACGCCGTGCAGCGCCTCCTCGACCGGCCCGCCGACGAGCGTCGTGCGACCGCCCGGCGCCGGGCCGAGCGGTTCTCGTGGCAGCGGACGGTCGACACGTTGCTCGCGCTCCACGCACGGCACCCCGAGCCGGCGCAGGGGCGCGGTGCCCGGGGCAGGTCCGGGTCGACTCAGGGTCGGATCAGGGCCTAGCCCCGATGCGCGGCGCCATGCGTCCGCGGCACGCTCGATACGTCAGCAACCGACGTACGAGAGAAGGACCAGCTGTGAGCACCATCCACGAGACCCTCGGCCGCGACGGCCTCATCCGGCCGATCGACGGGCGCGTGCTGGGCGGCGTCTGCGCCGGCCTCGGCCGACGCTTCGGGCTGGACCCGTGGCCCGCGCGCCTGCTGTTCATCCTGCTGCTCATGGTCATCCCGGGCAGCCAGATCATCGTCTACCCGATCCTGTGGATCCTGATGCCGTCGGAGTCCTCCGTCTGGCACCCTGCGCCCGTCGCGCGCCAGTAGCTCGTCGCCAGTGACGCCCTCGGCGTCCGCCTGGTGATCTGGACGACCGTTCAGGCCGCACGTTCGGCAGACGTCAGGCACAGTAGAGGCGTGGGCGATCTTCGGGACATCCGTAGCGCGGCGAGCGTGCGACGCGCCGACGCGTCCGGAGTCCCGGCCGAGATCACCGCGCTTGTCGGCCCGGGACTGCCCGCCGAGCTCGTGCTCGAGGCGCGACCCGCGGCGGCCCGCGCAGCGCGTCACTGGGTGATGCGGACCGTCGCTGACGCGGGGGTCCACGGGTCGTCGAACCAGGTGATCGAGCTGCTCGCCGGAGAGGTCGTCGCGAACGCCGTGGTGCACGGACCGGTCGACGGCGAGATCCGCGTGCGTGTCGTGGTGCTCGGGGACGAGGTCCGGGTGTTCGTCTCGGACGAGAGCACCACGCGACCGTCGGTGCAGCATGCGCTGCCGACGGACCCGGGTGGTCGGGGGATGTCCCTCGTCGCGGCGCTGTCGACGGCCTGGGGGGTCGAGCAGCGGGGTCCGGGTGGCAAGACCGTGTGGTTCTCCGTCGGCCCGGACAGCGACTGAGCTCCACCCCGAGGGCGGCCCGACGGCCCGACGTCGACCGACCGGATGACGTCGCGCGGACCGACCGGATGAAATCGTGCGCGGACGGGTGACACCCGCTTGTCACCGGGGCGTGGACTGCCGAGAAACCCCAGGTCAACGACGACATTCGGAGGTTCTCGCATGGCAGTCCAGGGCAACGTGATTCCGGAGTGGCGGCTGAACCGCACGATCGACGAGCTCCGCGACAAGGCCAAGCGCGCGATGATCCTCGGTGCCTTGACGGTCGGTGCAGGAGTGGTCGCGAGCATCCTCACCTACGCGTCGTCGGTCCGGGAGCTCGCGCTCCCCGTGGCGATCGTCATCGTGCTCGCCGGTGGGGTCGTGCTCATGGTCGGGACGCGCAGGTGGGTCACGGCCCACGACCGCGCGCTGCAGGAGCTGAGCACCCCGACGGCCTGACCCGAGCCACTCCGCACGGTCTGGCCCCGACGCCGACGCCGCCCTCAGACGGCGCTGACGGTGCGAGTCGGCGCGCGACGGCGTAAGTTCGAGGCGCCCCGACCGCCGACGAAGGAAACCGACCCCGTGAGTGAAACCGGTGCCCCGGCGTCGAACACCCCGTCCACCGACCCGGCCGGGCCGGACGAGACCGTCCAGGCGGTCGTGCGCGCCGACGGCACCGCAGAGGTCGTCCTCGACGGTGCGACCCAGCACGTCCAGACCGCGAGCGTCGCCGAGGCCGGTGCCGCGATCATGAGCCTGATCGCCGAGGTCGCCGCCCGCACCGGCCGTGCAGTGCCGGTCGAGGTGCGCGACCCTGACGGGCTCTGGTCGCTCCTGGTCCACCCTGACGGCTCGGTCGAGGAGGCGAGCGCGGCGCGCGCCGAGACTCGTGGCCGGCGCAGTCACGACGACGGCGCCGACGACACGCGCCAGCTCCAGGCCGTGACGAGCACCAGCACGTCGAGCACCGTGGCGCCCGCGGGCGGTCGTGCCGCGTCCAGGGTCTCCGCTCCGGCGACCGGCGCGCTCCCGACGCTCGACGACCTGCTCTCGACGCGTCGTCGGCCTGCCAGCGGGTATGCCGAGCAGGGCTGGCGCAAGCGCATCCGGCGCGTGACGGGCGGTGCCGTCTCACCGGGTCCGGGCCGTTCCGAGGCTGCGTACCGCGACAAGATCGCCCGTATCCAGCGCAACTTCGACGGTCCCAAGACGATCGTCGTCGTCAACCCCAAGGGCGGCGCGCACAAGACGACCGCGACGCTCCTGCTCGCCGCGACGTTCGGCATCCACCGCGGCGGGTACACGCTCGCGTGGGACAACAACGAGACGCGCGGGACGCTGGGCTGGCGCTCGAAGCATGCCCAGCACGCGAACACGGCCGTGAACCTGGCCCAGGACCTCGCCCGGTTCTCCGACCTGCGGACCGCCCGCGTCGGCGATCTCGACGACTACGTGCGCTCGCAGGCGTCGGCGCAGTTCGACGTGCTGGCGTCCGACGAGGACGCGGCGTCGGCCGCCTCGATCGACGCGGCGGCCTTCATGGCGCTGCACCGCACGCTGTCGCGGTTCTACCGCGTGATCGTCGTGGACACGGGCAACAACATGCGCGCGTCCAACTGGCAGGCAGCGGTGTCGGTCGCCGACCAGCTGGTCATCGTCTCGACCGTGCGTGAGGACACCGCGCAGTCGGCCGCCTGGGCGATCGACGCGCTGCGCGCCGCGGGGTACGACGACCTGCTCCGCAGTGCCGTGACCGTCCTGTCGGCGCCCGAGCCGAAGGTCGACAAGCAGCTGCGCAAGCGTCTCCACGAACACTTCGGAGCGCTGACTCGGGCCGTCATGGACGTCCCCCACGACAAGCGCCTCATCCACGGCGGTCCCATCGAGTACTCGACGCTCGCCCCGGCGACGCGGGCGGCGTGGCTCGACGTGACAGCGACGGTGGCCGACGGGCTCTGACCGGCGCTGACCGGCGCACCGCACGGGAGCTCGCGCCGGGCCGGTCCTGTCGGGAGCTCGCGCCTGCGCGCCGTTCCACGACGTCTCCGTGCGGCGCGTGCAAGATCCGCGCCGACCAGGACAGAGTGGGGTTGTAGGCCGACGTCCGTACCGATCATCACGAGGAGCCCCCGTGCCGTCCCCGAGCGACCCGAGCGCGGACACCGCCGCCCCGACCGCCGTGGCCCCGGCCGGCGCACCGCTCCGCGACGACGCGTGGTTCGAGGAGCTGTTCCGGACCCACGCGAGCGCGGTCTACCGGTACTTCGTGCGGCGGGCTGCCCGTGACGATGCCGAGGACCTCGCGGCCGACGTCCTCGCGGTGGCCTGGCGTCGCCGCGACGACGTCCCCGCCGGCGCGGAGCTGCCGTGGCTGTACCGGACCGCGGGCTTCGTCCTCGCGAACCACCGCCGCAAGGGTCGGCCGGTGCCGGTCGGCGACGTCCCTGAGCTGATGGACGACGACGACCCCGCCACCTACGCGCTGGCGGACGAGCGGGTCCGGGAGGCGCTCGCGGCACTGAGCCCTCGGGACCGGCGGATCCTGCTGCTCAACGCGTGGGAGGGGCTCGCGGGGGATGCGCTCGCGGCCGTGCTGGACATCTCGCGCGGGGGTGCCGATGCGGCGTTGTCGCGGGCCAGGTCGCGGCTGCGCGAGGTCTGGGCCGAGGTTCCCGACAGCTGACGGTGCAAGCCGGCAGGAGGTCATGACACAGGTGGGGTAGCAGAGCCCATCTCGCCCCGGAGGCCATCATGACCACCAACCCGCCCGTCCCCGACGACGCGTCGGTCCCCGACGAGGCGCTCGACCGTGTCCGCGCCGCCGACCCG
>DASVMA010000373.1:0-6749 GCA_036384595.1 Cellulomonas sp.
AGCATCGCGACCGCGCGCAGCGCGCCGGAGGACAGCAGCGGCCGCGCGGTCAGGATGCCCTGGAAGTGCGCGGGCGCCTGGTCACCATGGGCGACGACCGAGTACGCGGTGCGGTTGCGGTGACCGACGAGGCGCGGGGAGGCGACCGAGAGGCGCGCCGGCAGGCGGACCGTGGCGTGCGCGGGGACCGTGACGACCTGGCTCCGCAGCTCGACGCGCAGCTCGCTGGTCGATCCGCTGTCGAGCAGCAGGGCAGCGGGCAGCTCGCCGCTGTTGCTCAGCACGACAGTCACGTTCCGCCGGAACACCGCGGTGGCGTCCGCTGGCTCGATGCTGAGGGCCACGCTGCTCGGCGCGTCGACCGTCAGCGCGGAGTCGACCAGCGCCACCGGGCCACCGGGCCCGTCGGGCGCCTGTGCCTGGACGGCGAGCGCATAGGGGTACGTGCCGGGGACCGCGCCCCGGCCGATGCTGATCCCGAGGTCGAGGGAGACGGTGGCGTCGGCGGCGACCGCCGTCACGCGGACGGGCTGGGAGCGCCACTCGCCGTCCAGGCCGACCGCAGAGACGGTGATGTCCTGCGGTCCGGCGGCGAGGTTGCGCACGTGCACCCGGACGAGCGCGTCCCGGCCCGAGGGCGCGTGCGCACCCGGCTCGACCGCCACGCTCACGGTCGGGCGCCCTGGCATCTGTGCGTTCATCGGCTCGTCGTCCCTCACTGCCCGGGGATGGTGATGTTCAGGACGAGCTGCTGGCTCGGGTTCAGGGTCGACGGCGGCGAGGTCGCGACCGCGGCCCCGTTCGCGGAGAGCCGGACCTCGAGGATGTAGAAGGCGGGCGCGTCGACGTCGACGAACGAGTACGCACCCGCGCCGTCGGTCGTCGTGGTCGCGATCGGGGCCGCCGCGGTGCCGTAGTCCGACGCGAGGTACAGGTCGACGATCGCGTTGACCGTCGGCGTGCCGTTCTGGCTGACCACGCCACGGACAGCGGCGGGGGACACGAGGACCGGGTCGATGCGCTGCACCTGACCCGCGACGAGGGTCACGATCATCGAGGTCGGCCGCGTCCCGTTGCGGCTGAACGTCACGGTGTACGTCCCCGGCGGCAGCCCCTGCATGACGAACGTGCCGACCGAGCCTGGCGGCGTGGAGGCGGACGTCACCGCGAACTGCGCCTGCCCGTCGCTCGCGGTGATCTGGACGTTCCCGGCCGGGCTCGCGGTACCGCCGCCCGCGGGGCTCTGCGTGACGGTCCCGACGATCTGCGCCGTCGCGAGGCGCATCCGCACGTCGACGCTCGTGGCGCTGCCAGCCCCGGCCGTGACGGCGCCGAACCCGTCGACGCTCACGGACAGCACCTGGGACTCGAGGTCGGCGCGGGAGAACGTCACGGTGTACGTGCTCGGGATGCGCAGGCCCGAGACCGCCCACGTCCCGACGGGTGAGTCGCTCTGCGTGACGGTCTGGCGCGTGTCGGCGCCGTCGCTGATCGTCACGGTGACACCGCCCGTGCCGTCCGGGGTGGTCGCCGTCCCGGAGAGCGTCCCGGCCGCCGCCCCCAGGGTGACAGCAACGCCGGTCAGCTTCTGCGCCGGTCCGAGGTTCAGGCTCAGGGTCGCCGGGGCGAAGCCGGGTGCGCTGACCACCACGGTGAAGGTCCCCGGGGTCGGCAGCCCGCGCAGCGTGAACCCCCCCGGGGTGTCCTGCGTGAGCGTCACCGTGCGCACGGTGACCTGCCCGAACGTGGCCACGACGGTCGCGCCGGCGACGGGACCGGCGGATCCGGTGACGACGCCGGAGATCGCCCCGTCCCCCTCGAGCAGCTGGACCGCGACGCCCGTGCGGCTCTCGCCCGCGGCCACGTCGATCCGCTGCACCTGCGTGCTGTAGCCGGTCTTCGTCGTCACGAGGTCGTAGACCGCGGGGGACGGGATCTGGTCGAGCGCGAACGCACCGTCCGCGCCGACCGGGACGCTGCGCACCACCGCCCCGGAGGCCGCGGTCGCGGGCGCCTCGCCGGGAACCGCAGGCACGTTGCCGGCGAGCGGTGCGACGTCGAGCGGCAGCTCGAGCTGGACGACGGCCCCCGCGAGGTCGGGACCCGTCACGGTCCCGGAGACGCTGGCGGGCACCCCGCCGACGAGCACGACGAGGTCGGTGACGTCCTGCCCCGCGGCCAGCGTCACGAGCTGGGCCTTCGAGTCGGTCGCGGCGGACGGGTACCAGACCTCGGCGAAGCCGGCCGCCCGGAACCGGAGCAGGTACGAGCCTGCCGGGAGCGACCCGATGTGGAACGTCCCCGACGGGTCGGTCGCGGTCGTGGCGACCGGGGTGGCCGTGTCCGACTGGTCGAACGCGTCGACGGACACCCCGACGACGCCGTCGCCGGTGGAGATCAGCCGCACCTGGCCACCGAGGGACGACGTCCCGGTCGTGGTCTTCACGTCCCGGGCCTGCGCGACCTGCAGCGCGACGTCACGGTCGGCGGCCGACCGCTGCACGACGCCGCCGAGCGCCAGCGTGATCACCACCGCGAAGATCGAGATCGCCGCGAGGAGACCGACCAGGGCGAGCGCGCCGCGGCTCAGCACCGGCTTCTGGACGAACGCGCCCATCGCGGCGGGGGGCCGGTCCTCCGGAGGCGGCGCCACCGGCAGGCGCGCGGCGGGCTCCGGGGTTCCGGGCACGTGCGGGGCGGATGCCATCCCCGCAGGCCACAGGCTCGCCGTGGGTGCGGCACGGTCCTCGATGCGCAGCTCGAAGGTCCGCGGCTCGGGCGACCCCATCAGCCGCCGCTTCGCGCTCGTGCGGAGCTCGGCAATCATCTGCTCGCCCGGGCTCAGGTGGAACTCGGGCGGCTCGAACGTGAACGTGATCGCGCGCTCGGGGTCGCGCCCGACGACCGCGCCGTCGATCGTCGTGTTCCCGTTGTTCTCGATCGCGACGCCGAACACCGCCCACCTGCCGCCGGTGGCGATCGTGGGATCGAGGCGCACGTCCACCCGCGGGACGCCCGCGACGTCGATGACGAGCTCCTCGACGGCGGTCCGGCGCGGGCCGGTCAGCTCACGGACCTGGACGGCCATCCGGCGCTCACCGGCGGGCAGCTCGTTGGGCAGGTCCAGGGTCACGGCGACCGTCGTGGTCTCGCCCGGGAACAGCGTGGGCTCCGGCTGGTCCATCCGGACCCAGGCAGCGTCGACGCCGAGGCAGCGCAGCGCGTACCCGCTGATCACGTCACCCGTGTTGGTGATCGTCACGGTCACCGTCATGGGCGTGCCGACGACCGCGGCGAGGCGGCGAGGGCTGAGGTCGACGCGCATCTCAGCCGCTCACCGGGAGTGTGAGGTCCTGGTTCACGGTCGACCCGGCAACGATCGTGACGACGGCCGTGGTCACGATCTTGCCCGCCTCCGACAGCGTCACGGCGTACGAGCCGGGCGGCAGCTGCCCGAACGAGTAGTAGCCGGCCGGGGTGCCGGCCGCTGCGGTCGACGTCGTCGTCCAGCTGTGCTGGCCGTCCGTGGCCTGCACCTCGACCCCGGCGGTTCCCACCCCTCCGGTCTGCACGACGCCCTGCACCGTGCCCCACGACGGTCGCATCGTCACGGACACGGGGGAGGCCACACCGGTCGAGAGGTCGACGGCGACGCTCTGCGGCGCGTAGCCGGCCAGGGTGACGGTCAGCGTGTACAGACCGGGCTTGAGCCCGGCGAGGGTGAACCCGCCGACCGTCCCGGTCGTCAGCGACGTGCCGGTCACCGCGCTCGGGCCACCGGTGGCGGTCACGGTCGCCCGACCGAGCCCGGTGCCGTCGGGTGCCACGATGCGGCCGCTCACGGTGCCGGCGCCGCCGACCATCGTGACCGCGAGCCCGCTCTTCGACTCGCCGGCGGTGAGGTCGACGACGACCGTCGCGGGGGTGAAGCCGGTCGCGGTGAAGGTCACCACGTAGGTGCCGGGCGTCGGCAGACCCGGGATGACGAACGTGCCGACGGCGCCGAGGGTCGGGGTCCCGACGACGATCGGTGTGCTGCCCGCGGCCGTCGTCACGACCACGCCCCCGAGGGGGTGGCTGCCGTCGGTGACCGTCCCGGCGATCTGTCCCGTTCCTGACCGCAGGGTCACCGACGGCGCGAACCGCGTCTGGCCGCCGGTGACGGTCTCGGTCAGGGTGGTCGGCTGGTAGCCCGGCGCGGTGAAGCTCAGCTCGTAGCTGCCCGGCGCGACCATGGCGGGGAGCGTGTACGTGCCGTCGGCTGCCGCAGTGACGGTTCGGGTGAGCGTGGCGTCGTCCCGGGCCCACGTCGCGCGCGCGACCACGGTCGTGACGACGGGCTTGGTGACGTCGCCGATGTCGACCTTGCCGTTGATGACCGCGGGGTTCCCGGTGACGGTGACGTCGACGCCGTCGGTCACCGACTGGGCGACCGCGGTGACCTGCTTCGCGCCCGCCGAGTCCGCCGCGCTCGGGTACCAGACGGTGGCGTACCCGTCGGCCCGCATGCTCACGAGGTAAGGGCCGGGGAACAGCCCGGCGATCGCGAAGCTGCCGTCCTGCTGCGTCGCGGCCGAGCCCACGAGGACCAGGCCGTCGCGCGAGATGCGCCACGCCTCGACGGTGATGCGGCCGACGCCCTGCGCGTCGCTCGTGGCGGTCACGGTGCCGGCGAGCGTCCCGCCGACCCCGGCCGGCAGCACCCCGTCGCGGGGGACGGAACCGGCAGGTGCGGCCGCCGCGCCCCCGTCCGCCGCACCGGCGCCGGGTGTCGCCGCAGACCCCGCCACCGTGGTGGCCGCGAAGAACGAGGCCGGCGCGACCTTCGTGTACGGGTCTGCCCCGAGGATCGCGCCCACCCCGAGCAGGAAGATCGACGCCCACGCGGCCAGGATGGCGACCAGCACCAGCACGGTGAGCACGCCTGCACTGAGCCGCGAGCGCTGCCGCAGCACCAGGGGCACGACCTCGACCTGGTCGAGCGCGGTCGCCTCGACCTGCAGGGTGCGCTCGCGGTCGCCTCCGAGCAGCTGGCGTGGACCCTGGACCCGGACCGAGCACGGCGCGCTGGCCCCCGGCGCGAGGCTGAGGGTGGACGGCGTCAGGGTGACCTGCAGGCTGCGGTCGCTTTCGGTCGCGCGCAGGGCGATGTCGAGCGGGACGTTCCCGCGGTTGCGGACCTGGACCTCGAAGGTTGCGCGTCCGCGCGAGCGGATGGTGGTCGGCGCGGCGCCCAACGACAGCTGGGGGCGGGTGCCGACCACGACGTCGACGTCGTGGTGGACCGACTCAGCGGCACCGCCCTGGCCCGTGAGCTGGACGGTGATCGGGTGCGTGCCGGCCGGGAAGCTCGTGGGCAGGTCGAGCCGCACGACGAGCTGACCGGTCGCGTCGGGGAAGAGCGCGAGGACCGACGGGCGGGACGTCGTGTGCTCGACGGGCAGGCCCAGCACCTGCGCGCTCACCCCGTCGATGACCGTCCCGGTGTTGACGACGTCGAGCAGGATCTCCCCGGAGCTGCCCGGGGCGACCTCGAGGACGTCGATCCCGTTGACCACGCGCACGGCAGCTACGACCTGTCGGCCGGGACGGTGGCGTGCAGTCCGCCGTCCTCTCCGCGCCGGACCGGGAGGCCGGCGCCGGGCCGATCGGCCGGTCCGATGCCGCGCCGAGCCAGGGGAGCGACCGGGGGCGGCACCGCGACGAGGCTCGCGTCGACGGCCGTGACGCCCCGCGCGGCCGTCTCCCACGGGTAGGCGTCCGCGGCGACGGTGGCGACCAGCGTGAACGAGGCCTTGAGCGTGCCGCCCAGGCCGGCCCACAGGTCGCGTGGACGGTTCAGCTCGTCCACCGCGAGCGCGAGCTGGACGTTCGAGTCGAGCGGTGTGTCCAGGTGCTCGGTGGGCAGCACCTGCTGAGCCAGGAGCCGGGCGAGGACGTCGCCGAGGAGCTGGTGCTCGTCGCGCGTGCTCCCGGCCCACGCGCTCACCAGGTAGGACAGCTCCACCATCGGCAGCGGGGCGCGCCGCTCGACGCGGCCGTCCGCGCCCGCGCGCGGGGCGCTCGGGCGGGGCGGGAGCGGGCTCCGTGACACGTTGTAGAGGAAGCAGCTCACCGTGATCCGGTTCACCTGGGCGGCCCACGTCGCCGACGGCGGCTCGAACGAGATGTCGCCGGCCTCGCGCGACAGCGGGAGGCTGGATCGCAGGTAGCTCTCCAGACCGTCCTCGACGGCGGGGATGAGGATGATGCTCTCCCTTCTCGTCGTGCGGTGCGCCGCCCGTGGACCGGTACCCACCCAGCAGTCATCGCATACCCGAGAGGCGTCCTCGATGCTACGAAGCGCCCAGAACGGCCAACATCGGTAATCACTACCGAAGTTCGACGCGAACCCTCGACCGCGCCCGCGGCGGCCGCCAGACTCGGCTCGGAGCAGCGCGTCATGCCTGCTCACGGCGCGTCGAGCAGGCCCCCGGTGAACGCGGGAGACGGCTCGGGTGGACTGGAGGTCGTCATGGGCACGTCCGAGGGCATGGCCCGGCGCGAGCCGGAGCCGACGTCGGCGCACCGAGGTTCGAGGTCCCAGGATCGCGTCGCGGTCATGGCGGCCCCGCCGGTCCGGCGTGCGCCTGTGCTCGAGGTCGGCGCGGTGCACGACGCGGCCGAGCACGAGGCCGACCGGCTCGCCGAGACCGTGGTGGCGCGGCTCAACGCCCAGGAGGCAGCCCGCGCCGACGAGCCGGGCGTCG
>DASVMA010000374.1:0-3184 GCA_036384595.1 Cellulomonas sp.
CGACGACAGGTCGTCCGGGATCGTCAGGTCGTCGGGGAAGCCGTCGGCGGCCCGTGCGGGGTCGTCCGGGAGCGCGTCGTCGGGCACCGCGCCCTCCGTACCCCCGCTCACAAGGTGCCCTTGGTGCTCGGGATGCCCTGGACGCGGGGGTCGAGCTCGACCGCGCTCCGCAGGGCGCGCGCGAGCGCCTTGAACTGTGCCTCGACGATGTGGTGCGGGTCGCGTCCCGCGAGGACGCGTACGTGGAGGCAGATGCCGGCGTGGTACGCGATCGACTCGAACACGTGGCGGGTCAGCGAGCCGGTGAAGTGCCCGCCGATCAGGTGGTGCTCCTGACCCGCGGGCTCGCCCGAGTGGACGAGGTAGGGCCGGCCCGACACGTCGACGACCGCCTGGGCGAGCGCCTCGTCGAGCGGCACGAGCGCGTCACCGAACCGCGAGATGCCCTTCTTGTCCCCCAGCGCCTGGCGCAGCGCCTCACCGATCGCGATCGCGACGTCCTCGACCGTGTGGTGCACGTCGATGTGCGTGTCGCCGGTCGCCCGGACCGTGAGGTCGATGAGCGAGTGCTTGCCGAACGCCGTCAGCATGTGGTCGTAGAAGCCGACCGTCGTGGAGATGTCGGTGACGCCCGTCCCGTCGAGGTCGAGCTCGACGAGCACGCTCGACTCGCTCGTCGTCCGCTCGATGCGCGCGGTCCGCGTGCCTGTGGTCACAGCCCTGCCACCTCCACCAGGGCGTCCTTGAACGCCGCCGTCTCCTGCGGCGTGCCGACCGACACGCGCAGCCATCCGTCCGGGCCGGTCTCTCGGATGAGGACACCCCGGTCGAGCAGACCCTGCCAGATCCCGTGCCGGTCGTCGAACATCCCGAACAGCACGAAGTTCGCGTCGGAGTCGGCGACGCGCAGCCCGCGCTCCCGCAGCCAGGCGACGAGCGCGTCGCGCTCGGCCCGCAGCGAGCCGATCTGGGCCATCAGTGCGGGTGCGTGGCGCAGCGCGGCACGGGCCACAGCCTGGGTGACTGCGGACAGGTGGTACGGCAGCCGCACGACCCGCAGCGCGTCGATGAGCTCGGTCGCCGCGGCGAGGTAGCCGACCCGGGCACCGGCAAGACCGAAGGCCTTGGACATCGTGCGACTCACTGCGAGGTGCGGGTGGTCCGCGAGGAGCTCGAGGGCCGAGGGGGTCCCCGCGCGGCGGAACTCGCCGTACGCCTCGTCGACCACCACGACGCACCCGCCGGGGACGGCCGCCGCGGCGTCGAGCACGACCTTCACGGTCGCGAGCGGCAGCGCGGTCCCTGTCGGGTTGTTCGGGCTCGCGAGCAGCACCACCGTGGGTGCGGTCGCGGCGATCGTCGCAACTGCGACGTCCGGGTCCAGGCCGAAGTCCTCGTCGCGGCGCCCCGCGACCCACCCGGTGAAGGTGTCGCGTGCGTACTCCGGGTACATCGAGTACGTCGGGGCGAACGACAGTGCGGTCCGCCCGGGGCCGCCGAACGCCTGCAGCAGGTGCAGCATGACCTCGTTGGAGCCGTTCGCCGCCCAGAGCTGCCCCGGCTCAAGCTCGACGCCCGACTCGACCCGCAGGTAGGCCGCCAGATCCTGGCGCAGAGCGAGGAAGTCCCGGTCGGGGTAGCGGTTGAGACCTGCGGCCGCAGCCGCGACGTCGTGCGCGATGTCCGCGACCACCTCGGGGCTCGGCGCATACGGGTTCTCGTTGACGTTGAGCGCGTACGGCACGTCGAGCTGAGGTGCGCCGTAGGGCTCGATGCCGACGAGCTCGTCGCGCAGGGGCAGCGCCGGGCGGGTGGGGGGAACGGTCACGCCCCGATCGTAGTCAACGGGGGCGCGCCTACCATCGACGGATGACCCCTCCCTCGCTCGACTCCGTCATGCCCGCCGTCCTGGCTGCTGACCGGACGGGTCTGCGCGCACAGGCTGAGGTCGCCCTGCGCGCGCTCGTCGGTCGCGAGGACGCCGAGCTGCGCGAGGACCAGTGGCTCGCGGTCGAGGCACTCGTGGCCGATCGCCGCCGTGCGCTCGTCGTGCAGCGGACGGGGTGGGGCAAGTCGGCGGTGTACTTCGTCGCGACCGCACTGCTGCGCGCCGGTGCGGCGGGTGGGCCACCATCGGGGCCGACGGTGATCATCTCGCCGCTCCTCGCCCTCATGCGCAACCAGGTGGCGGCGGCAGCGCGCGCGGGCATCCGCGCGGAGACGATCAACTCGGCGAACGTCACGGACTGGGACGGTGTGCACGCGCGCGTCGCCGCGGGAGAGGTCGACGTGCTGCTCGTCTCCCCGGAGCGGCTCAACAACCCCGGCTTCCGTGACGAGGTCCTGCCGCGGCTCGCGGCCGACGCGGGCCTCGTGGTGATCGACGAGGCGCACTGCATCTCCGACTGGGGCCACGACTTCCGTCCCGACTACCGACGCATCCGCACGCTCTTGGCAGACCTGCCCGACGGCATCCCGGTGCTGGCCACCACGGCCACCGCGAACGCCCGCGTGACCGCCGACGTGGCTGAGCAGCTGGCGGTCACGGCGCACCGCGTCGACGGGACGGCCGGGGCGGGCCTCGAAGACGTCCTCGTGCTGCGCGGCACCCTCGACCGCGAGAGCCTGCACCTGTCGGTGGCCCAGCTGCCCGACACGTCGGCCCAGCTGGCGTGGCTCGCTCACAACCTGCCCCGCATCGACGGGTCGGGCATCGTGTACTGCCTCACCGTCGCCGCAGCCCAGCAGGTCACCGAGCACCTGCGGGGCGTCGGGCTCGACGTCCGCGCGTACACCGGGCAGACCGATCCGGCCGAGCGCGAGGCCGCCGAGGCGGACCTGCTCACCAACCGGGTCAAGGCCCTCGTCGCGACCTCGGCACTCGGGATGGGCTTCGACAAGGGCGACCTCGCCTTCGTCGTGCACCTGGGCGCGCCACCGTCGCCCATCGCCTACTACCAGCAGGTCGGGCGGGCCGGTCGAGCGACCGCGCGGGCCGAGGTCGTCCTGCTCCCTGGCCGCGAGGACCACGCGATCTGGGACTACTTCGCGTCGATGGCCTTCCCGCCGCAGGCCGAGGTCCGCGCTGCGATCGCCGCGCTCGACGCCCACGGCACGCTCTCGACCGCCGCTCTCGAGACGCACGTCAGCCTGCGCCGCAACCGGCTCGAGCTGATGCTGAAGG
>DASVMA010000375.1:0-3462 GCA_036384595.1 Cellulomonas sp.
GCACCGTCGCGGCCACCCAGCACCGCGCACTCGATCTCACGCCCGGTGATGCCGGCCTCCACGACGACCTTCGGGTCGTGGAGCTCGGCGGCAGCGATCGCGGCCGGCAGGTCGGCGAGGTCGTCGACCCGCGAGATCCCCAGGCTCGAGCCGGCGCGGGCAGGCTTGACGAACACGGGCAGCCCGAGCCCACGGATCGTCTCGGTCCACGCCGCCGGGTTGCGCGCGAAGTCGCCGGGTCGCAGAACGGTGAACTCGCCGATGGGCAGCCCCTGCCCCGCGAGCACGAGCTTCATGAAGTGCTTGTCCATGCCCACGGCGGACGCCAGGACGCCCGCACCGACGTAGCGGACGTCGGCCAGCTCGAGGAGGCCCTGCAGCGTGCCGTCCTCCCCGAACGGCCCGTGCAGCAGCGGGAACACGACGTCGACCGCGCCGAGCCGCCGCGGCAGGACCCCGTCCTCGAGGACCGTGACCGCTCGCTCGGCAGAGCCCTGCGGCAGAAGCACCTCGAGCGGGCCGTCCTCGACCTCGGGCAGGTGGCCGTCGACGATCGACCAGCGGTCCGGGTCGTCCTCGACCAGGATCCAACGGCCCGACGGGGTGATCCCGACGGGCAGCACGTCGTAGCGCGTGCGGTCGATCGCCCGCAGCACGCCGCCCGCCGTCGCGCAGCTGATCGCGTGCTCACCCGAACGCCCGCCGAACAGCAGCAGCACGCGCGGTCGAGCGCCGGTGTCGGGCGTGACGGTCGAGGTCGTCGGTGTCGTGTCCATCGCGCCCGACCCTACCGCGGCACCGGACCGTCCTCGGTAGGCTGCCGCCATGCCGGACCCGTCGCTGCCCCTGGACCCGTCGACCCTCGTCGTGACCGCCGGGCGGCCCGCGCGCTCACCCGGAGCCCCCGTCAACCCGCCCGTCGTGCTGTCCTCGACATTCGTGTCGACGGGCGTGCCGCCGGCCGGCGAGCTGTTCTACGGACGCAACGACACCCCGACCTGGCACCCGTTCGAAGAGGCTCTGGGCGCGCTCGAGCGGTCGGCCCACCCGGCACTCGTGCTCGGGTCGGGCATGGCGGCGATCGCGGCGGCCCTGTCACTCGTGCCGCCCGGCGGCCGGGTGGTCCTGCCCCGGCACGCCTACGGCGTCACCCTGGCGTACGCGCACGACCTGACGGCGCGCTCGGGCGTCGAGGTGACCTCGGTCGACATCGCCGACACCGCCGCTGTGACGGCCGCGGTGCGCGGCGGTCGCCCGGCGTCGATGCTGTGGGTCGAGACCCCGACGAACCCGATGCTCGAGGTCGCCGACCTGCCGGCGCTGGTCGCCGTCGCGCACGAGGTCGGCGCCCTCGTCGTGGTCGACAACACGTTCGCCACCCCGCTCGTGCAGCGCCCGTTCGAGCACGGCGTCGACGTCGTCGTGCACTCGGTCACGAAGTACCTCGCGGGGCACAGCGACGTCGTGCTCGGTGCGGCCCTTGCGAACGACCCGGACCTGCACGCACGGCTGCACGCGTACCGGACGCTGCACGGGTCGGTCGCCGGACCGTTCGAGGTCTGGCTCGCCCTGCGGGGGCTCCGGACGCTCGCGCTGCGGGTCGCGCGCTCCCAAGCGACGGCGGCCGAGCTGGCCCGGCGCCTGTCGGAGCACCCGGCCGTGCTCGAGGTGCGCCACCCGAGCCTGCCTGACGACCCCGGTCACGCTCGCGCGTCCGCGCTCATGGACGGCTACGGGTCGATCGTCGGCGTGCGGCCGCACGGCGGTGCCGATGCGGCTGACGCGGTCGTCGACGCCGTGCGGCTGTGGGTCCCGGCGACGAGCCTCGGCGGCGTCGAGTCGACGCTCGAACGGCGCCGACGATTCGCCACCGAGTCACCGACGGTGCCCGAGGACCTCATCCGGCTGTCGGTCGGCATCGAGGACGTCGAGGACCTCTGGTCCGACCTCGAGCGGGCGCTGTCCGGCTCTGCGCGGCGGTAGGACACCCGGGCAGCAGGTCGTCCGACCTGGAGCATGTGGCGGCCGTCGAGGTCAGAGACCCTCGGCCTTGTGCGGGCGTGCGAGCAGCAGGGGCGCCAGCTGGTCCACCGGGAGACCCTCGTGGAGGACCGCCACGACTGCCGCCGTGATCGGCATCTCGACGCCGACCTTCGTGGCCAGCTCGAGCACCGAGCGCGAGCTCTTGACGCCTTCGGCGGTGCCACCCGTCGCGCGGATCGCGTCGTCGAGCGTCATCCCCTGGCCCAGATGGACCCCGAGGGTGTGGTTGCGCGAGTCAGGCGACGCGCACGTCGCCATGAGGTCGCCCAGCCCCGCCAGCCCGGGGAAGGTCTCGGCGTCGGCCCCGAGCGCGAGCCCGAGCCTCGTGATCTCCACGAGCCCGCGCGTGATGACCGTCGCCATCGTGTTGTAGCCGAGCCCTCGACCCTGCGAGATGCCGACCGCGATCGCGATGACGTTCTTCACCGCGCCGCACAGCTCGACGCCGACGACGTCGTCGTTCGTGTACGGCCGGAAGTATGAGGATGCGCAGGCCCGCGCGACGAGGCGGGCCGTCTCCTCGCTCGTCGACGCCACGACGGTCGCCGTCGGCTGGTGCTGGGCGATCTCCCTCGCGAGGTTGGGCCCCGACACCACGGCCACGCGGTCGGCGTGGATTCCGAGGGCCTCGGCGACGACCTGGCTCATCCGCCGGTCCCCGCCGAGCTCGACGCCCTTCATGAGCGAGACCGCCACGGCGTGCGGCCCGAACGCGTCGCGCAGCGGCTCGAGCGTGGCCCGGGCGCTCTGCGAGGGGATCGCGATCGCGACCAGGTCCGCGCCCGCGACCACACCGGCCGCGTCCGTCGAGGCCGTGATGCCCGCGGGCAGCTCGACGCCTGGCAGGTAGGCCTCGTTGCGGTGCGTGCGGGTGATCTCGTCGCAGGTCTGGGCGCTCCGGCCCCAGATCGTGACGTCGCACCCCGCGTCGGACAGCACCGCGGCGAACGTCGTGCCCCAGCTCCCGGCGCCCAGCACCGCGGCGCGCAGCCGCTGGGCCGGCGGTTCGGGGGTCACGCGTTCGTCGGCTTCGCGGGCCGGTCGCCGTCTGCGTCGGGACGCTCGCCCGACGCCGTGGCCCGGCGCACGTCGAAACGGACCTCGGGAGCCGGCTCGCCGCGGAGGTCCTCGAGGATGACCGTGATCGCCGCCATGACACGCTCGGTGGCCTCACGCAGGGTCGCGGTGTCGAGGGGGCGGTCGTACAGGTCGTCGAGCACGACCGGCGGCCCCGCGACGACCGACACCTTCTTGCGGGGGAACGGCTTGAGCACCTTGGAGTAGCGGCCGAGGATGTCCTGCGGACCCCACTGGGCGACCGGGATCACGGGTGCCCGTGTCATGAGCGCGAGCCGTGCGACGCCCGTCTTGCCGACCATGGGCCACAGGTCCGGGTCTCGGGTCAGCGTGCCCTCGGGG
>DASVMA010000376.1:0-5336 GCA_036384595.1 Cellulomonas sp.
GGCAGCCGGTCGCCGGGGAGCAGCTGACCGGTCCGCACGAGGCGGGACACGGCCGCGGCGATCCCGCGTCGGCTGCGGTCCTCGACGTGCGCGGCCAGGTCCATGTGCCCATCGTGACCCCGTGTGGCCCGGTCCCGCCCCGGTCGGGCGGGCGGTGCCGGACATCCGACCAGATGTTTACCGCCCGGACACGCGAGTTCTCACGAGGGAAACGCAGGGAAACGCCGCAGAAATGTTCAACCCCCACAGTCACATTCCAGGCGAGGTGGCCCCGGTGGCGCACCCCGCGCGGACCGGGACCGTGCGCCGGCCGCGCAGACCGAATCACCGGAGGAGCCATGACCGTCGTACGCGTCGCATTCACGCAGGCCACCTGGACGGGCGACAAGGAGTCGATGATCGCCCTGCACGAGGCGTGGACCCGTGAGGCCGCCGCCCAGGGCGCGCAGATCATCGCGTTCCAGGAGCTCTTCTACGGGCCGTACTTCGGGATCACTCAGGACTCGAGGTACTACGACTACGCCGAGCAGGTCCCCGGGCCGACGACCGACCGGTTCGCTGCGCTCGCCAAGGATCTGGGCATCGTCATCGTCCTGCCGGTGTACGAGGAGGAGCAGCCCGGCGTCCTCTACAACACGGCCGCGGTGATCGACGCCGACGGCTCCTACCTCGGCAAGTACCGCAAGCACCACATCCCGCACCTGCCGAAGTTCTGGGAGAAGTTCTACTTCCGCCCCGGCAACCTCGGCTACCCGGTCTTCGAGACCGCCGTCGGCCGGATCGGCGTCAACATCTGCTACGACCGGCACTTCCCCGAGGGGTGGCGGGTCCTCGCGCTGAACGGCGCCCAGATCGTGTTCAACCCGAACGCGACGGCCCCCGGCATCTCCAACAAGCTCTGGGAGATCGAGCAGCCGGCCGCCGCCGTCGCCAACGGGTACTTCGTCGTGGCGAACAACCGGGTCGGGCTCGAGGACAACGAGTACGGGGACGACGCGGTCGCGTTCTACGGGTCGTCCTACGCGGTCGGTCCCGACGGCAGCTACGTCGGCGAGGTCGGGTCGTCGACCGACGACCAGCTCCTGCTGCGCGACCTCGACCTCGACCAGATCCGTGAGGTGCGCGAGCGCTGGCAGTTCTTCCGGGACCGCCGCCCCGACGCGTACGGACCGATCGTCGCCCCGTGACGCCCGCCCCCTGACCCACGACACCGAGAGGAACTCCGATGGCCACCACGCTCATCACCGGCGGGACAGTCGTCAACGCGACCGGTCGCGGCGCCGCCGACGTCCTCATCGACGGCGAGCAGATCGTCGCGCTGCTCACGCCCGGGTCGACGCTGGTCGGCACGGACCTCGCGGCGGATGTCGACCGCGTCATCGATGCCACCGGCAAGTACGTGATCCCCGGCGGCATCGACGCGCACACGCACATGGAGATGCCGTTCGGCGGGACGTTCGCGTCCGACACGTTCGAGAGCGGGACGACGGCGGCCGCGTGGGGCGGCACGACGACCATCGTGGACTTCGTCGTCCAGTACGCGGGGGAGAACCCCCTCGACCAGTACGCGCTCTGGCACGACAAGGCCGCGGGGAGGTGTGCGATCGACTACGGCTTCCACCAGATCCTGTCGGACGTGCAGGACTCGTCGCTCACGGCGATGGACGAGCTCGTCCGGGAGGGCGTGAGCAGCTTCAAGCTGTTCATGGCCTACAAGGGCGTGTTCCTGTCGGACGACGGGCAGATCGTCAAGGCCATGCAGAGGGCCGCCAGCAACGGCTCGATGATCATGATGCACGCCGAGAACGGCTCGGTCATCGACCTCCTCGTGCACCAGTCGCTGGCCCGCGGCGACACCGACCCGTACTTCCACGGCACCTCCCGGCCGTGGCAGGCCGAGGAGGAGGCGACGCACCGCGCGATCATGCTCGCGAACCTCACGGGTGCGCCGCTCTACGTCGTGCACGTGTCCGCGAAGCAGGCCGCCCGGCAGATCGCCCTGGCCCGCGACGAGGGTCAGAACGTGTTCGGCGAGACGTGCCCGCAGTACCTGTACCTCTCGCTCGAGGAACAGCTCGGCGCGCCCGGGTTCGAGGGCGCCAAGTGGGTGTGCTCGACGCCGCTGCGCTCGCGGGCCGAGAACCACCAGGACCACATGTGGCGTGCGCTGCGGACCAACGACCTGCAGCTCGTCTCGACCGACCACTGCCCGTTCTGCATGACGCAGAAGCAGCTGGGCGTCGGCGACTTCTCGAAGATCCCCAACGGCATCGGCTCGGTCGAGCATCGCCTCGACCTGCTCTACCAGGGCGTCGTCACCGGCGAGATCACGCTCGAGCGCTGGGTCGAGATCTGCTCGACGACCCCGGCCCGCATGTTCGGCATGTACGGCCGCAAGGGCGTGCTGGCGCCGGGGGCGGACGCGGACGTCGTCGTGTACGACCCGAACGGGCACACCTCGATCGGCCTCGGCAAGACCCACCACATGGCCATGGACTACTCCGCCTGGGAGGGCTTCGAGATCGACGGGCACGTCGACACCGTCCTGTCGCGCGGCTCGGTCGTCGTCGACGGCGGGACGTTCCACGGCCGCGCCGGTCACGGCCGGTACGTCAAGCGCGAGCTGTCCCAGTACCTCATCTGACCGGGAGACATCATGGACTTCGGCGTCGTCCTGCAGACGAACCCCCCCGCCTCGCGCACGGTCGACCTGGCCCGCCAGGCCGAGACGCACGGCTTCGACTACGTGTGGACGTTCGACTCGCACCTGCTGTGGCAGGAGCCGTTCGTCATCTACTCGGCGATCCTCGCCGCGACCCGCAAGATCATGGTCGGGCCCATGGTGACGAACCCCGCCACGCGCGACTGGACCGTGCTCGCCTCGCTGTTCGCGACGCTCAACGAGATGTACGGCAACCGGACGGTGTGCGGCATCGGTCGCGGCGACTCGGCGGTCCGCACCCTCAACGGGCGGCCGTCGAACCTCGCGACGCTGCGCGAGTCGATCCACGTCATCCGCGAGCTCGCGAACGACCGCGAGGTGACGGTCAACGACCGGACGCTGCGCTTCCCGTGGAGCAAGGGGTCGGCGCTCGAGGTGTGGGTCGCGGCGTACGGGCCGCTCGCGCTCAAGCTCACGGGCGAGGTCGGCGACGGCTTCATCCTGCAGCTCGCCGACCCGGACATCGCGGCCTGGATGATCAAGGCCGTGCGGGACGCGGCCGAGAAGGCCGGCCGGGACCCCGACACCGTCAAGTTCTGCGTCGCCGCGCCCATGTATGTCGGCAACGGGGAGTCGCCCGCCGAGCGCGCCCACATGCGCGAGCAGTGCCGATGGTTCGGCGGGATGGTCGGCAACCACGTCGCGGACATCGTCACGAAGTACGGCGACGGCTCGACCGTCCCGAAGGCGCTCACCGCGTACATCGAGGGCCGCCAGGGCTACGACTACAACCAGCACGGGCGCGCGGGCAACACGCACGCGGACTTCGTGCCCGACGAGATCGTCGAACGGTTCTGCCTGCTGGGCAGCCCGCGCGAGCACGTCGAGAAGCTGCAGGCCCTCCGCGAGCTGGGTGTCACGCAGTTCGCCGGGTACCTCCAGCACGACACCAAGGAGGAGACGCTCCGGGCGTACGGCGAGCGGGTCATCCCGGCGATGGCCGAGACCGTCGTGGCGACCGCATGACCGCGCGACCGGGCCCGGCGCGTGCGACGGCCGCGCTGAAGCGCGGGGGAGTCGGTCTCGCCGCGCTCGTGCTCGCGTGCGCGCTGTGGGAGCTCTACAAGCTCGTCGGGCCCGACACGGGCGCCCACCTCTTCGGCGCGAGCGTGCTGCCGCGGGCCGACGCCCGGTCCATGCCGCACGTCTGGGACGTCGTCGCGCGGATGGGGACGCCCGAGAGCTCGGCCGCCGGCTCTCCGAGCGTGGGCGTCGCGATGCTCCAGGCCTGCTGGTTCACGCTGCGCGTCTCGATCGCGGGGTGGCTCGTGGGGGTCGTCGGTGGGTTCGCGCTGGCCGTGCTCATGCACGGCTCGCGGATCGCCGAGTCTGCCGTCTACCCGTGGGTGGTCCTGAGCCAGACGGTCCCGCTCATCGCCCTCGCGCCGCTCGTCGTCGGGTGGGGCGGCAAGATCCACATCGGCGACCTGGTGTGGGAGCGCTGGATGTCGGTCGCGCTGATCGCGTCGTACCTCGCGTTCTTCCCGGTCGCGGTCGGTGCGCTGCGGGGTCTCCAGTCGCCGCAGCAGGCGCACGTCGAGCTGTTCCGGGCGCAGGCCGCGAGCCCCTGGCGCACGTTCCGGTCGCTGCGCCTCCCCGCGAGCGTCCCGTACGTCCTGCCCGCGCTGCGGCTCGGTGCGGCGACGGCCGTCGTGGGTGCCGTCGTCGCCGAGGTGTCGACCGGGACCAAGGGCGGCATCGGTCGCCTGATCATCGCCTACGCCCAGTCGGCGAGCGGCGACCCCGCGAAGCCCTGGGCCGCCATCGTGGCAGCCGGGGCCCTCGGGCTCGTCGCCGCCGGGCTCGTCACCCTGCTCGGCCTCGGGCTGGGCCGCTACCGCATCGCGGAGGTCTCATGAGCACCCCGATCCCCACCAGCACGCTCTCGTCCACCCCGCCCCCGACCGGCCTCACCCCGGCCGTCGAGGCGCGCGGCGTCGGCAAGGTGTTCACGACGAGGGCGGGCGCGGTCACCGCGCTCGAGAACGTCTACCTGACGATCGCGCCGGGGGAGTTCGTGTCCCTCATCGGTCCGTCGGGGTGCGGCAAGTCCACGCTGCTGCGCCTCGTCGCCGACCTGGACGCCCCGACGTCCGGTGAGCTGTCGGTGTTCGGCAAGGCGCCGCGTGTCGCGCGGGAGAACCAGGACTACGGCATCGCGTTCCAGCAGGCCGGGCTGCTGCCGTGGCGGACGGTGCGCGCCAACATCGAGCTGCCGCTCGAGCTGCACGGGGTCGGCCGGGCCGGCCGGGCGGCGCGCGCGACCGAGCTGCTCGAGCTCGTCGGGCTGGCCGACTTCGCCGGGCACTTTCCCCACCAGCTGTCCGGGGGCATGCAGCAGCGCGTCGCGATCGCCCGGGCGCTCGCCGAGCGGCCGAGCCTGCTGCTCATGGACGAGCCGTTCGGGGCGCTCGACGAGATGACGCGCGAGCGCATGCAGACCGAGCTCGTGCGGATCTGCCAGGAGAGCCAGGCCGCCGTCGTGTTCGTCACGCACTCGATCCCCGAGGCGGTCTTCCTCTCCGACCGCGTCGTCGTGATGTCCCCGCGGCCGGGACGCATCCGGCAGATCGTCCCCGTCACCCTGGCCGGTGGCGCTGGACGCTCCGAGGAG
>DASVMA010000377.1:0-4181 GCA_036384595.1 Cellulomonas sp.
GTCAGCGGGTCGAAGAGGAGAGGCACGACGACCTAACCTGCGCCGGCAACCACCGATTCCCGCGGAGATGTGACGCGCGCCACGCGTGGCTTTCGTCCCAGGATTTCCGCCGGTCCACCAGGGACCCTGGAGGCATGCTGACGATCGCCGAGACCGTGACGTACCACACGGGTGCCGCCCGCACGAAGGCCGACCTCGCACGCCGGCCGGGGGTGTACCTCGTGCACTCGATGCTCGCAGGCGCCTACATCGGCATCGGCGTCCTCATCATGGCCACCGCGGGCGGGCCGTTGGCCGACGTCCACTCCGGGTGGACCCCGCTGGTGCAGGGGCTCGTGTTCGGGGTCGCACTGACGATCGTCGTCATGGCCGGGGGTGAGCTCGCGACCTCCGCGATGATGATCCTCACGCAGGGCGCGCTGGGCCGCTCGATCTCCTGGGCACGCGCCGCCGCGACCCTGCTGTTCTGCATGGTCGGCAACCTCCTGGGCGCCATGGTGTTCGCCGCGATCGTGCACGAGTCCGGTGCGCTCGGCCCGAAGACCGCAGGTGGCCGCATGATCGCCACGATGATCGAGCACAAGGCAGCCGAGACGACGTCGCAGCTGTTCTTCCGCGGAATCCTGTGCAACGTGCTCGTGTGCCTCGCGATCTGGTCCGCCGCGAGGCTGCAGAGCGAAGGCGCCAAGATCGCCATGATCTTCGCGTGCGTCATGGTCTTCATCACGTCCGGGTTCGAGCACGTCGTCGCCAACATGACGACGTTCTCGCTCGGCCTCCTCGGCGGGCTGCCGGGCGCGACCTGGGCCGAGTTCGCGCGGAACGTCGGGGCCGTCGGGCTCGGGAACCTCGTCGGTGGCGGGCTGCTCGTGGGCGCCGCGTACGTCGTCGCTGCTGGTCGGGGCGTTGCTGCCCTCCCGCAGGTGCAGACCGCCGCGAATGTGACGTCAGTGGGCGAGCCGGTCGCTACCGCTCTACGGTGAGGGATAGGCCACGTCGTCTGACGTGGCCCGACCCGGCGACGAAGGAGCACACGTGAGCACCTCCGACCCGCACCTGCCGAGCGGTGAGCCCGACCCTGCGATCGAACCGACGTCCCCCCTGACCACGACGCGTGGCGCGGCGGCCCGCGCAGCAGCGGCACATGCCGCGGAGCGGCCCACACCGACGCCCCCGCCCGAGACCGAGGTGACGGGCGCGACACCGGCCGTGGTCCACGAGCCGGTCGTCGAGCCGGTCGCAGGGCGGCCCGCGTACGCCACGACCACGGCGCCGCACACCCCGGCGCACGCCGACGTCACACCGCCCGTCGTCCCGACGACCCGCACCGACGTCGTCCCCGAGCCGGACGCCCCGCGCGCGACCGGGTTCGGCGGCCACGTGTGGGGCGTCCTGATCGGCGTGCTCGCGACGGCTGCCGCCCTCGTGCTGGCGCTCATCGGTCAGGGCCGCATCCTTGCCGTCCAGTCCGGCGGGTCGACGGACTCCTGGGACGCGTCGCTCGACCGCTGGGGCATCGCGTTCGTGACGGCCGGCGTCCTCCTGCTCGCCGTCGTCGTCTACCTCGGCGTACGGACCGCCGGAGCGCCGATCTCGGGCGGCATCCTCGCGACGGTGGCGGGCGCGCTGTACCTGTACGCCCCCGGGATCGCCCGCAACGAGACCATGCGGTGGCTCGCGACGACCAACTCGCACGACACGGTCTCGCACGCGACCGTGGCCGGCACGTCGGGCACCCTCCTGCTCGTCGGGTTCCTCCTGCTCGTGGCCGGCGTCGCGACCGCCAGGGCGAAGCGGCGCGGTCGGGTCCTCGGAGAGTTCCGTGAGCGGGGACGCGTCGCCTGAGCCGTCGTCCGCGGCGCCTGGTCCGACCGCGCGCCGCGGACGTTCGTCCTACTAGAGTGCCGAGCAGGGACAGAGCCGTCCCCGACGCACCGTCGTCGCTGCCCAGGAGGTACGACCGTGGCTGAGGCCCTGGAGAACCTGTCGACAGAGATCCGTCGCTTCCCGCCGGATCCGGAGTTCGCCGCGCAGGCCAATGCTCGACCCGAGGGCTACGCGTGGGCGAAGGCCGACCCGCAAGGCTTCTGGGCCGAGCAGGCACGCGAGCTGCTCACGTGGTCGACGCCGTTCGAGGAGGTCCTCGACTGGTCGGGCGCACCGGTGGCCCGCTGGTTCGCCGACGGGACGATCAACGCGGCCTACAACGCGGTCGACCGTCACGTCGAGGCCGGCCACGGCGACCGCGTCGCGATCTACTTCGAGGGCGAGCCGGGCGACACCCGGGCGCTCACGTACGCCGACCTCCAGCGCGAGGTGTCCAAGGCCGCGAACGCGCTCGTCGCGCTCGGGGTGAGCACGGGCGACCGGGTCGCGGTGTACATGCCGCTCATCCCCGAGGCCGTCATCGCGATGCTCGCGTGCGCCCGGATCGGCGCGCCGCACTCGGTCGTGTTCGGCGGGTTCTCCGCCGAGGCGCTGCACTCGCGCATCCTCGACGCCGAGGCGAAGCTCGTCATCACCTCCGACGGCGGCTACCGGCGCGGAGCGGCGAGCGCGCTCAAGCCCGCGGTCGACGAGGCCCTCGCCAAGGGCGCGCCGACGGTCGCCCACGTGCTCGTCGTGCGCCGGACCGGCCAGGACGTCGAGTGGACCGAGGGTCGGGACGTGTGGTGGCACGACGCGCTCGACGCCGCGAGCGACCAGCACACGCCGGTCGCCCTCGAGGCCGAGCACCCGCTGTTCATCCTCTACACGTCGGGGACCACCGGGAAGCCCAAGGGCATCCTGCACACGACCGGCGGCTACCTCACGCAGGCGGCGTACACGCACCTCAACGTCTTCGACCTCAAGCCCGAGACCGACGTGTACTGGTGCACGGCCGACGTCGGCTGGATCACGGGTCACACCTACGTCGTGTACGCGCCGCTCATCAACGGCGCGACGCAGGTCATCTACGAGGGCACCCCGGACACGCCGCACCGCGGCCGGTGGTGGGAGATCGTCGCGAAGTACAAGGTGTCGATCCTCTACACCGCGCCCACGGCGATCCGGACCTGCATGAAGTGGGGCGACGACATCCCCGGCGCCCACGACCTGTCGAGCCTGCGGGTCCTCGGCTCGGTCGGCGAGCCGATCAACCCCGAGGCGTGGGTCTGGTACCGCCACGTCATCGGCGGCGACCGGACGCCGGTCGTGGACACGTGGTGGCAGACGGAGACCGGCGCGATCATGATCTCCCCCCTGCCGGGCGTGACGACCGCGAAGCCGGGGTCGGCGCAGGTACCCCTCCCAGGTATCGCTGCCGACGTGGTGGACGACGACGCGAAGCCCGTGCCGAACGGCGGCGGCGGGTACCTCGTCCTGACCGAGCCGTGGCCCTCGATGCTGCGCGGCATCTGGGGCGACATGGAGCGCTACCAGGACACGTACTGGTCCCGCTTCAAGGGGCTGTACTTCGCGGGCGACGGCGCGAAGAAGGACGACGACGGCGACATCTGGCTCCTCGGCCGCGTCGACGACGTCATGAACGTCTCGGGCCACCGGCTCTCGACGACCGAGATCGAGTCGGCCCTCGTGTCCCACCCGAGCGTCGCGGAGGCCGCGGTCGTGGGTGCGAACGACGAGACGACCGGGCAGGCCGTGGTCGCGTTCGTCATCCTGCGCAGCGACGCGGTGAGCGACCGGCCCGCCGAGGAGATCGCGACCGAGCTGCGCAACCACGTCGCGAAGGAGATCGGGCCGATCGCCAAGCCCCGCACGATCCTCGTCGTCGCCGAGCTGCCGAAGACCCGGTCGGGCAAGATCATGCGCCGGCTCCTGCGGGACATCGCCGAGAACCGCACGGTCGGGGATGCGACGACGCTCGCCGACTCGTCCGTGATGGACCTCATCTCGGCAGGTCTGGCCGCACCGACGGCTGCACCGACCGAGCCGCCGCCGGCGACCGACTGACCGCACCGTCGCCGCGAGGGCGGACTACCTCGCGGCGACGGCCCCCGCCGGGGTGTGCGCCGTGGCCGTCGTCGCGGGGCTCGCGGCGAGGGCGACGCATGCGGCCAGCGCGAGCACGGCCGCAACGGTCGCGGCCACCGGCCAGCCGGGGCGCACGGAGTCGTGCAGGACGCCGAGACCGACCGCAGCCGGGACGACGACCTCGACGACAGCCATGACCGCGGCGG
>DASVMA010000378.1:0-10284 GCA_036384595.1 Cellulomonas sp.
GAATCATTCTCTACTCCCATGCGTGGGCGGCATGCGCGCCGATCGCTTGCAGGCCTTCGTCGGGGAACATTTCCGCACGTATCTCCGAGACCTCAGCAATGAGGTGCTCGCCCGAGCGCTCAGTCGTTGTGACCGGTCACATCGCTCGATGGTCGCTAAAGTAGACGTCACCCGTCAGCTTGTCAACGCGACCTCTGCGCGCGGCATAATGGGAACGCGATCACAGCCGAGCGCGACCCCGACGAAGGCACGCACCGACAGGAAGTCAGGCCGATGGAGCCGCACAAGGCGAAGGCGACCAACATCCGCGACGTCGCGCGTGCGGCAGGGGTCTCGCACCAGACGGTCTCCCGGGTGCTGAACGACCATCCGAACATCAGCGCGTCGACCCGTGCTCGCGTCGAGGCCACCATGGAACGCCTCAGCTACCGGCCGAGCCGCGTCGCGCAGGCGCTCGCCACGAGTCGCTCCAGGACGATCGGCATCATCTCCACCGACAACGGGCGCTACGGGCCGCCCAAGACACAGCGCGCGATCGAGGCCGCGGCGCGTGACGCCGGCTACTTCCTCAGTACCGTCACGCTCGCATCCGTCGTCGACAGGTCCATGCAAGCCGCGTTGCGACACCTCGGGGACCAGGGCATCGACGGCATCGTGCTCATCGCCCCGCAGGCAGCGATGCTGGACGAGTTCATGAAGTCCTCCCCCGACATCCCCTACGTCACGGTCGACTCAGCCGACCGTGGGACCGGCCACACGGTCGCGATCGACCAGGAGGAGGGGGCACGTCTGGCCACCCAGCACCTCATCGATCTGGGACATCGCGACATCGTCCACATCTCCGGCCCATCGGACTGGTTGGACTCCACAGCCCGCGTGCGAGGGTGGCGCGCTGCGTTGGCGGGGGCCGGTATCGAGGCGTGCGATCCCCTCATCGGCGACTGGTCGCCCCGGCGCGGATACGAGGCCGGCCTCGCCCTCGCCCAGAGCGTCGACGTCAGTGCCGTCTTCGCCTCCAATGACCAGATGGCACTCGGTCTCCTCCGGGGCTTCCACAGCGCGGGCGTCCGTGTGCCGGGCGACGTGAGCGTCGTCGGCTTCGACGACATCCCGGAGTCAGAGTACTTCTGGCCGCCCTTGACGACGGTCCGGCCCGACTACTCGGAGCTCGGACGCCGCTGCATGGCCCTGCTGCTCGACCAGCTGACCGGCAACCCGTTGCCCCCGGAGCGCCCCGTCGTGCCAGAACTCACCGTGCGCGACTCGACGGCACGGCCTCGGAGCTAGCCCGCCCGACTCGATTCTTCGCCCGTTGACGAGAGACCCACGACGACGACATCTGGCTCGCCTCTTGCGGCCGGGACCTCGATGACCTCCACGTCGGTGAAGTGCTCGCTCATGCGCGCGACGAAGGCAGGCATGGGCGCTGCGCTCCAGATCGCCAGCACCCCGCCGGGCGACAGCACGCGCTGGGCGGTGCGCAGCCCGTCGTCCGCGTACAGCCACCCGTTGCCCGGCGTCACGAGCCAGTCGGGGCCGTTGTCGACGTCGAGACAGATCGCATCGAGCGAGCCCGAGGGCGCCCCGACCAGCCACGCGACGACGTCGGCCTCGTGCGCGTGCACGCGCGGGTCACGCAGCGCGTCTCCGTTCACCGAGGCCAGAGGGCCGCGGTTCCAACGCAGCACCGCTGCCTCGCGCTCGACGACATGCACCTCGCCGACTTCCGGGTGGGCGAGCGCCGCCGCGAGCGAGAACCCGACGCCGAGCCCACCGATGAGCATCCGACCCGGCGGCGGCATCCGGTCGGCCGCCGCGGTGACATGGAGACGCTCGGAGGCACCGCCGCGGGTGTCCATCAGGAACACACCGTTCGCCACGATCTCGTGGTGGCCCTCACCTCGGAGCAGCACCAGCTCCCCGCAGGACCCGGCGACCCGCTCGACGACAGTCATCCCGTGCGACACGACAGCAGGGTACGACCCGCACCACCGCCGGATCACCCGCTCGTTCGCGGGTCGCTCCCTCATCTCGCTGGTGGAACCGCCGATGAGGTGGTCAACCGCTCCCCACCTGACGACGGCGGCCAGACCGGATGTGGCCGATGTTGACGCACGAGCTCGTCGGCGTCGCCAACGTCGCGGCCGCCATCGCGTGCGCGGTGATCGCCGTGGTCACGTGGCGCCGTCGGGCACTCAACCCGACCTTCGCCGTCGCCCTCGCCTGCGTGATGGCCGGCGGCTTCTGGTGGTCGGTGGCGCTTGCCGTCGTGGTGGCCGCACCGAACCCGACCGCGGTGGCCGTCGCGACGCTGGCGACGTTCCCCGGACCGAGCGTCCTCGTCACCGCGTTCATGTGCCTCGGGCTCACGCTCGCCAGGCCGCAGTGGACCCCCCGACGTTGGATGATCGTCGCGCTGCTCGTCGAGCCGGTCCTGATCACGACGGCAGGAGCGACCAACCCGTGGCACCTGCTGGTGTACCGCGGGCCCGGCGCAGCCCGGCTGGCCACGCCCACCGAGTGGACCGCTGGCCCGATCTTCTGGCTGGACAGCGCGTACGGGTACGTCGTCGTCGCGGTCGGCCTCGCTCTCGTCGCGTGGGGCTGGTGGCAGGCAGCACCTGCCTTCCGGGCCCAGCGCCTCGCGGTGCTCGTGGCCGCGCTCGTCCCCCTGGTCGCCAATGCCGTCTTCCTCGCCGGCGGGTTCCACGACGCACCCGATCCCACACCGATCGGCTTCGCGGTCACCGGCACGATCATGTGGAACGCGATCTTCCGGCAGGACCTGTTCACGTTCAGCCCCGTGGCGCGAGCGCTCATCGTCGACCAGATCAGTGACGCGGTCATCGTCCTCAGTCCCGGAGGCCGGGTCCTCGACCTGAACCCGCCGGCGGTCGCGCTGGTGCGCGACCTGGACCCGCACGCACCCGACCAGCTCGTCGGCGCGTCGGGAGCTGCACTGTTCGGCAGCTACCGCCCCGCGACGCCGCTCGGCGCGAACGACATCGTGGTCGAGACCACGGCTGGTCGGGCCGAGTACCACGTGCAGGCCTCGCCACTCATCGATCGTCGTCACCGCGACCTCGGTACGGTCTTCGTCGCCCGGGACGTGACCGACGTCAACGCGATGATCCGGCGGCTCGCCGCGGCGCACTCCCAGCTCGTCGAGCAGGTGCAGACCATCGAGGCGCTCCGGGCGGACCTCGTCGAGCTCGCGAGCCGCGACCCGCTGACCGGGCTGCACAACCGACGCCACCTCGTCGCGCGCTTCGCGGACATCCTCGAGGCGGCGCAGCGCACCGGGAGCACGCTCGCCGTCGCCCTCTTCGACGTCGACAAGTTCAAGACCATCAACGACAGCTTCGGCCACCTCGCGGGGGATGCGATGCTCGTCGCGTTCGCCCAGCTGATCCGGGACCTGGCTCCGTCCGGAGCGCTGGTCGCACGCTGGGGTGGCGAGGAGTTCTTCGTCGCACTGCCCGGGGCCGACGAGGCGTCAGGCCTCGCGTTCGCCGAGGAGCTTCGCCGCCGGTGCGAGCTCAGCTCGATCGTGGTCGCGGCGCGGAGCATGCGCTGCACGGTGAGCGGCGGGGTGGCTGCCTACCCGGGCGCGGGAACCACGATGGACGCGCTCTTCCATGCCGCCGACGTCGCGCTCTACGCGGCCAAGAGCGCCGGTCGCAACACCGTCCGACTTCCCGAGGCGACGCCGCTCTGACGGGTCCACCGCCACGTGACCGAGACTCTCGCGGTTCAGCTCGGCGTCGGGGGGGTGCCCGGGACCGCTGTCTCCCGCTCGGCAGCGCGGCGTCGGGTCGTCGCATTGGCGTGGTCGGACCACTGCGGCACCCAGCGCGCCAGGCCGGCCGCCGCCAGCAGCCCGACCGCTCCCATGGCAGCGATCCCGCCGGCGAGGCTCCCCAGCGCAGCTCCCGCGGCGACCACGAGCGGCCCGCCCGCGACCCCTGCGTCGGAGAACAGGCGCCAGATCCCGAGGAACTGCGGCCGCACCGCAGCGGGGGCGACGTCGGCCCCGAGCGTCATCAGGATCCCCGCGCCGATGCCGTTGCCGAGCCCCATGACCATCGCCGCGACGGTCACGCCCGCGAGGGTGGTCGTCATGGGCAGCGCAAGGATCGCGCAGCCGAGAACCACCATCGACGGGATCGCGACCCACAGCCGGCCGCGGCGGTCCATGACCTTGCCCGCGGGGTAGAAGAGCAGCATGTCCACCGCACCGGAGATGCCGAACACGATGCTGGTCGTGGCGGGACTGAACCCGAGATGTTCCGACCACAGCGGCAGCACGACCTGGCGGCTCGCCCGGACGGCGCCGACCGCCATGACGGCGAACCCGAGGGTCAGGAAGACCCGGGCGTTCTGGCGCAGCACCGCGCGCATGGGCACCGTCACCGCAGCGTGGCGACGCCGGACCGCCTCGGCGCCGACGACGTCGGGGACCACGAGCACGACGAGCCCGGCGACGAGGCTCGTGAGGACCGCGAGCCAGTAGACGCCGTTCAGGGCGACGAGGTGCACGACGCCCGCGCCGATGAACGGTCCGATGAAGGCGCCGATGCGCTGGACGCCACCGAGCGTCGACAACGCCCGGGCGCGCTTCAGGACCGGGATGACCTCGGTGAGGTACGACTGGCGAGCCAGCGTGAAGACGGCGTTGGTCGCTCCGACGCAGACCACCCCGGCGCCGAGCACCCACGTGTTCGGCGCGAGCGCGCAGCCGGTGAGCGCGAGGACCGAGAGAGCCGCGGCGACCAGCATGGCCCGCCGGTCGCCGATGCGGGCAGCGAGGACGCCCGCAGGCACGTCCCCCACGATCTGCCCGACGCCCAGCAGTGCCACCAGCAGCCCAGCGCCGGCCAGGTTCGCGCCGAGAGCGACCGCCGAGAGCGGGATGATCGGCATGATCGCGCCCACGCCGATCTCGAAGACCAGGGCCGGGGCGTAGACCCCGCGCGCGACCTCACGCAGCTCCACCTCGGGTCGCTGGGGTCGCTCGGAGGAGGTCATCAGGACCATTCTGCCGTGTGATCAGCCGACCGTCGCCAGCCCGGCGACACGCCGTGAACTGCACATTCACGACAACTCGTCGGCGCGGCCCGTAGACCCAGGCCCCATCGACACGAAACGATGGCTCAAGGCCGCGCCCCTGTCGGCCGATTACATCAAAGCAGGCGAGCGCACTCGCAGGTGCCCGTTGGTTCGGGCTCGTGACGAGTGGCAGGGGCGGCACATGCCGCGAACGCCGCCCGGCAACCAGAGGAAGAGAACCAACATGGACAAGTGGCGCATCGCGAAGAACAGCACGATCATCCGCATCGCAGCCTCCGCCGGGACGATCGTCGCCGTCGCAGCGCTGGCCGGCGCCGGGTTTAAGTGGTAACTGCTCAGCCACGCGAAGGCGGGGTCGCGGGTGTGCCCGCGGCTCCGCCTTCGCTGCTCGGTACCTACCTCGCAGCGGTGTGCGGTCTGGGCCTGGCGGCCTTGGTCGGCGTGGTGGCACTCACATCGTGGCCTTCCGTCGCGCACGGCGCGTGGTGGCCGATCGGGTTCCTCGCGGTCGCCACCCTCGTCGGCGAGACGAAGCCGCTCCTCATCTCGCGGAGCGGCCGGTCGTCCGGCACCGTGTCCACCTCGGGTCCGTTCGTCCTTGCGCTCGTCGCGGTAGCGGGCGTGGGGGTGGCGCTCCTGGCCCAGGCCGTCGCGAGTCTGGCTGACGACCTCATCAACCGTCGCACGCCGAAGAAGTCCGCCTTCAACTCCGCCCAGTACGTGCTCAGTCTCGTCGCGGCCCGAGCCGTCTACTCCGGCCTGGCGCACGTCCCGTTCTTCAGCGGTCCGACGACGGTCGAGGTGCGCGACCTCGGTCCGCTGCTGGCGGGCGGACTCGCGATGGTCCTCGTCAACCTCATCCTCGTCGCCATCGTGGTCTCGATCGCGACGTCGCAACCGCTGCTGACCATCGTTCGCGAGGACGCACGCTTCCACGCCGCGACACAGGTGGTGCTGCTGTGCATCGGCGCGGTCGCGGCGACCGTCGCCAAGGACGGTGTCGCGGTTCTCGCCCTCCTGTGCGCACCCGTCGTCGTCGTCCACTGGACCACTGCCGCGGCGATCCGCCACGGGCACGAGGCGTCGCACGACTCGCTGACCGGTCTGAGCAACCGGGACCGGCTCCAGACCCAGCTCGAGCACA
Source organism: Cellulomonas sp. (assembly GCA_036384595.1). GTDB lineage: Bacteria > Actinomycetota > Actinomycetes > Actinomycetales > Cellulomonadaceae > Cellulomonas_A. The sequence goes on from DASVMA010000378.1 coordinate 6,215, forward strand.
CCTTCGCGACGGCGCGCCGCACGGCGTCGAGCGGTCCGGGCCTCGTCCTGCTCGACCTCGACCACTTCAAGGACATCAACGACACCCTGGGTCACCCCGTCGGCGACAAGCTCCTGCAGCAGGTGGCTGAGCGCCTCGTCCTCGCGCTCGGCGACGACGAGTTCGCCAGTCGGCTCGGCGGTGACGAGTTCGCCGTCGTGGTCGACGGCGACCTCGCGGCGACCCAGACGGTCGCGCAGGCGCTGCTCGCCTCGCTCGAGGCGCCGATGCGCGTGGGCGAGGTCGAGCTGCTCGTGCGGGCGAGCGCCGGCGTCGCCGTCGCCCCGGAGCACGGGGACGACGCCGAGGCGTTGATGAAGAACGCGGACATCGCGCTCTACCAGGCCAAGCTCGACCGGGATCGCATCAGCACATACTCCGCCGAGTACGACGTCAACACGCTCGAGCGCCTCCAGCTGCTGGCAGACCTGCGGATCGCCCTCGACAACGGTCAGCTCGACGTCGCCTACCAGCCGCAGGTGAGTCTGATCAGCAGGCGGATCGTCGGCCTGGAAGCGCTCATCCGCTGGCAGCACCCGACCCGCGGGGCCGTCCCGCCGGAGAGCTTCATCCCCCTCGCGGAGAACTCCGGCCTGATCGCCGAGCTGACCGCCTTCGTGCTCGACGCAGCTCTGGGCCAGCTGGCCGCGCTCCGCGCAGCGGGCCACGAGCTGCGGATGGCTGTCAACCTGTCCGCCCGGCACCTGTCCGACCTGGCCCTGCCACGTCAGGTCGCCGAGGCGCTCGCGCGGCACGGGATCCCCCCCGCGATGCTCGTGCTCGAGGTGACGGAGACCGGCATCCTTGCGGACCCGGCCCGGGTCGACGCCGTCATCGGCACGCTCCGGGAGCTCGGGGTCGCGATCGCGGTCGACGACTACGGAACAGGTCATGCCTCGCTCAGCTATCTCAAGACCCTCGAGGTCGACGAGCTCAAGATCGACAAGTCCTTCGTCGTCGACATGGGCCGCGACACCCACGACTTCATCATCGTCAGGTCGACGATCGCCCTTGCCCTGGACCTCGGCCTGCGGGTGATCGCCGAAGGCATCGAGGACGAGCAGACCGCTGTCGCTCTGCGTGACCTCGGCTGCGACGTGGGTCAGGGCTACCACCTGGGCCGCCCGACGACACCGCACCAGATCATGCTGCGTCTCGACGACGAACGATCGCTCGCGGCCTCGCAGCGCGCGGTGCGCTGACCGTGCTGCTGCTCGCCGTCTGCGTCCTCGGACTGCTCTCGCCCCTGCTCGTCGGTCGGTGGCCCGCCGGTCTGCTTCTGCACACGTGGCGTTGGCCGCTGCTGGTGTGGCTGACCCTCGGCCTGCAGGTGGTCGCCGTGGAGGTGCCGCTGCCGGGCGTGGTCGCGCCGGTCCTGCACGTGCTGACGTACGTCGTCGTGATCGGCTTCCTGTGGGTCAACCGCACCCTGCCGCACATCGCGGTCGTCGCGGCGGGGGCGGCGTCGAACGGCGTCACCATCGCGCTCAACGGCGGCGTGCTGCCGGCCTCCGCGCGCGCGGTCTCCGCGGCCGCGCTCGATCCCCACATGGCGTTCGCCAACTCTGCCGTCGTCGCGCACCCGGTCCTGCCCTGGCTGGGCGACGTGTTCGCGTGGCCGGCGCCACTGCCGCTCGCGAACACCTTCAGCGTGGGCGACGTGCTCATCGCGGTCGGCGTCGTGCTCGTTGCCTGGACCGGCACCTCACGGCTCGGACACACACCGAACCACGGCGCCGGCGCGGGCCGCACGTCGGACGTCGGCGGGGTCGCATCGCCCGCCGAGCCCGAGGCGTCCTCGCAGCCCCTCGGTGAGTGAGCGGCGATCAGCCCGTCGAGGCGTCGTCCTCGGCCACGCCTCGCTTGCGGCCCGTGCGCTTCGCCCTCAGCAGCTGGCGGTCCGCACGGCGCATGAGCGCTGCCGCGTCATCGTCGACACCGACCATCGCAGCGCCGATCGACACCGTGATCCGCACGGGCGTGAGGTCGCCGTAGCGGCTGTTCGCGGCCACGACATGAAGCCGCGCCGTGAGCGCGCGAAGCTCGTCGTCGGTGATCGGCCCGGTGATCACCGCGAACTCGTCGCCACCCGTCCGCACGACCTGGTCGCCACCCCGCACGGCATGGACGAGACTGCGGGCGAGCACGGTGAGCACGGCATCGCCCGCGTCATGCCCGAGGGTGTCGTTCGTCTGCTTGAACCGGTCGACATCGATGACCAGCGCGGCGAAGCGGGTGCCGTCGCGACGCCAGTCGGACAGTCGAAGGCTCAGGCACCCGTCGAGGGCTCGACGGTTGCCGACACCGGTGAGCGGGTCGATCAGCGCGAGCTGCTCCGCCTCGCGCAGGTCGTGCTCCAGCTCCCGGTGGTCGGAGTCGTCCCGGAAGGTCTCGACCGCGCCGCTGATCGTGCCGTCCTCGGAGCGGAGCGCGACGGCGGTCACGTGGACGGGTTGGACGTGCCCCTCGCGGTGGTGCAGGAAGACCCTCACCGACCGGGTCCGCCCGTCCCTCATCGTCGCGACCAGGGGGCAGCTCGTGCCGCACAGCTCGACGCCACGTTCGTTGACATGGTTGAGGCGGCCGTCCCCGCACCAGCGGCCCACCATCTCGTCGGCGGAGAAGCCCGAGATCGCTTCCGCGGCGCGGTTCCAGTAGGTGATGCGCCTGGACGGCTCGACGACGTACATGCCGTCGCTCATGGCGTCCAGCAGCTCAGCGTGGCCCGGTGCCTCGCTCACTGGCGCCCGGCCTGGTCGATCGTCACAAGTCGTCACGCTAGAGGACGCAGCCCGCGTCGCGCGTGGGCCAATCAGGTCGTGGAGGGAGAAATCACCCCTCCAGACAACCGCGCGATCCCGTCGTGACTGCCCGACGACGACGCGAGATTAGGGTGTGGACCGGGAAGTCGTCGCAGCCGAGGAGGTACCCGTGCCTGGCGTGACCAGTGCCGACGTCGCCCGAGAGAGCGGCGTCTCGCGGACCACGGTCAGCTACGTGCTCAACGCCAAGGAGGGCGTGGTGATCTCCGAGGCGACGCGCCAGCGCGTCCGTGCCGCCGCGGTCCGCCTCGGGTACTCGCCGTCAGCCGCCGCGCGGACGCTGCGCCGGGGCAAGAGCGACCTCGTGATCTGCGTGCTGCCGAACTGGCCGATCGGACCGGTCATCGACACGCTGCTCGACCACCTCGCGCGGCAGCTCGCCGAGCGCGGACTGACGGTCCTCGTCCACCACGGCCGCGGTACTCGACCGCTGTCCGACCTGTGGCGGGCGGTCACCCCCCGCGCAGTCGTCGGCTTCACCACCTTCACTCCCGAGGACGAGCAGTCGATGCGCCAGGCAGGCATCCAGGTGGTCGGCACGGCGCTCGAGCAGGACCCACGCGATCCCGTCGTCCACTCGGTGTCCCAGGCCGGGATCGGTCGCCTCCAGGTGCAGCACCTCGCAGCGCGCGGCCACCGCGCGATCGGTTACGCCACGCCCACCGATCCTCGGATCGCAGACTTCGCCGACGGTCGGCTCGCTGGTGTCCGCCTCGAGTGCTCGGACCGCGGGTTCCCGGAGCCGCTCGTGGCTGCCGTCGACCTCGAGGTGAGGTCGGCAGCGCTCGCGGTCCGGGGTTGGCGCACGGCAGGCGTCCCCGTGACCGCCGTGGCCGCCTACAACGACGAGGTGGCACTCGCGGTCCTCGCGGGCCTGCGCGCGGAAGGGTTGCGCGTTCCAGCCGACGTGGCTGTCATCGGTGTGGATGACATCCCCGCCGCGCGGCTCGCGCTCCCTGCCCTGACGACGGTGTCTCAGGGCGTCGATGCCCAGGCGCGGTATCTCGCCTCGGCCGTCCTCGCCGCCCTGGACGGCCCCACCCGGCCGCCGGCGTTCCCCGCCGACGTCCTCGACGTCGTCGTGCGCGACTCCACCTGAGCGTCTCGCTGCGCGTCCCGGAGGCAGCCGTGAGGGCCGGAGCGAGCTCGCTCCGGCCCTCACGGCTGCCTCCGGGACGCGCAGCGAGACGCTCAGGTGGAGTCGCGCAC
>DASVMA010000379.1:0-8332 GCA_036384595.1 Cellulomonas sp.
GAGCGTCAGTACGCCACTGCAACATTCGCCATCCTGCCACGCGGTCGCATTGGCGCGCCACGGTTTGCGCCGACCATTGAGGCGAGCCTCGGAGAGCGTCCGACCGGCGATTCGTCGCACCGGCAACGGGCTGCGTCGACCGGGCGTTCAGAGCCGGACCTCGGGGTGCGCCGCCCGCGTCCGGCGCCGGGACACGAGCAGTCCGGTGACCCCCACGACCCACGGCACAGCCACGACGGCCAGACCCTTGCGATAGGCGTCGAGGTCGCGCGTGGCTCCCGGCGCCACGTGGTCGAGCACGACACCGACCGCGAGCATCGTCGACAGCGCGGCGACGAAGCTGCCGGTGTTGACGAACCCTGTCGTCGCCCCCAGCCGGTGGGCGGGCGCGCAGTGGCGCGCGACGTCGAAGCCCACAAGGCTCGTCGGGCCGCCGACCGCGATCGCGACGACGAAGATCGCCAGCACCGCGAGCGGGCGAGGCCCGGGCGGCACGAGGACGACGAGCCACGCGGCACCGATCGCACCCGCGATGATCAGCACGGTCCGGGTGCGTCGCTCCGGGTGACGCGCCGAGGCCTCACCGAGCAACGGGCCCGCGACGACGGCCGCGACGACGTTGAGCGTGAGCAGCGCGCTCGCCTCTGCCGTGCTCCTCCCCTGGCCCTCGACGAAGAACGAGAACCCCCACAGGAGCACGATCACGTTCGTGCTGAAGGCGCTGAGGAAGTGCACCCAGAACCCGAGCCACGCACCTGGCTCCCGGGCGACGGCCCGGAGCCCCTCCAGGACGCCCTCCCGCGGACCGGAGGCCGGGGCAGCCACCGCGGGCGCGCTCAGGGCGGCAGCAGGGTCGGCCGGTCCGGCCGCCGGCGCGTCCCGCACGACGACGACGACGAGGATTGCCGCGAGCAGCCCGACGGCGGCCAGCCCCCCGAAGGCCGCGCCCCAGCCGGAACCCTGCAGGACCGCGACGAGCGGCACGGCTGCGAGCACCTGACCCAGCTGGCCGATGGACCCGGTCAGCTGGGTCATGAGCGGAACCCGGCGCTGGGGGAACCACGCCGGGATGAGCCGGATCACGCAGACGAACGTCATGGCGTCGCCGGCTCCGATGAACATCCGGCCCAGCAGCGCCGCCGGCACGACCGTCGCGGTCGCGACGACGAGCTGGCCCACCGCCATGAGGGCCGCACCGCCCGCGATGATCCGACGCGGCCCGAGCCGGTCGAGCAGCACGCCGACCGGGATCTGGAACGCGGCGTAGACGATGAGCTGCGCGACGGCGAGGCTCGCCAGCACCGAGGCGCTCACACCGAACCTGCTGGCCGTCTCGAGACCGGCCACACCGAGCGAGGAGCGGTGGAGCACGGCGATCGCGTAGGCCGCGACAGCTGCTCCCCAGACGGTGAGGGCACGTGCTCCGGGCGGTGGAGAAGTGGTCACGGACGACCATTGTCCTGCTCACGAGGAGCAGGAACGGCGCCGGCCGCGCGACGGGGGTCGCGCGGCCGGCGCCGTCTGGCGAGGTCAGGGCTTGTCGGTGGGCGTTCGGGCCCGACGAGCTGAGAGCAAGGTCACAGTCCGGGACCGTCCCCGGTCTGCTGAGCCAGGAACCGCTCGAACTCCTCACCCAGCTCGTCCGCGGTCGGCAGCTGCGCGCTCTCGGCGAGCAGGCCGGTCCGACCGAGGTTGTGCGTGAACGCGTCGTACTGCTCCTCGAGGGCGTGGACCACGGCCGCGACCTCCTCGGAACCGTTGACCTGGCGCTCGATCTCCAGCACCGTCTCGTCGGCTGCCTGCGTGAGGCTCGCCAGCTGCAGGTCGAGGCCTGTCACGCGCTGAAGGTTCTCGAGCGCCGTGATGCTCGCCTGCGGGAACGAGGACTGGGCCAGGTAGTGCGGGACGTGCACTGCGAAGCCCATCGCGTCATGACCCGACTGACCGAGCCTGAGCTCGAGCAGCGCACTGGCGCTCGCCGGGACCTGGACCGTGCCGAACCACGACTTGTGGTCCGAGATGAGCTCGGGCCGTGTCGCGTGCGCCGTCACCGAGAGCGGACGCGTGTGCGGGATGCCCATCGGGATCCCGTGCAGGCCGATCGTCAGGGGCACGTCGAACCGTTCGACGATCTGGCGGACGGCGGACGCGAACCGCTCCCACTGCACGTCGGGCTCGAGCCCGTGCAGCAGCAGGAAGGGCACCCCCGCCGCGTCGTGGATCACGTCGACGACCAGCTCGGGCTCGTCGTAGTCGCTCCACGTCGACGAGTCGAACGTCATGATCGGCCGCCGGGAGCGGTAGTCGATGAGCTGGTCGACGTCGAACGTCGCGAGCCGCGTCGTCGGCAGCTCCTCGGTCAGGTGCTCGACGGCAAGCTGCCCGGCACTGCCTGCATCCATGAAGCCGCGCAACGCGTGCACGAGCACCGGACCCAGTCCGCCGGCAGACCGCGTCTCGACCTCGGCCGCGACCTGCGGGTCGACGTCGTAGATGTCGTTGGGGTCCTGCATGGGTCCTCACCTCTTTCGTTGACCGCACCCGGAGCATGCAGCCTCGATCTCGACAACACCCGGACGGGTCCAGGTCTTCCCCGCGTCGCCATCCCCGCGCGGCTGCGCTGCACATCACGCTCCCGGCGAGGCGGATAATGGACGGCCGCTCCGCGCGTGTGCACGGAGGTGTCCGGTGGTCGGTCGACCACCCTTGGGGGAACAGGAGCGCCGACGTGGCGGGAAGCGAGTCGGAGCTGCGCGGTGAGCAGGAGACCGTCGACAGGCTGTACCGCCGGCTCGACCAGCTGCGAGCGCAGACGCGCGCCCGGCTCGCCGAGGTCCGTCGCGAAGGACCATCCGGCTCCCCGCAGAACCGCAGCGAGCGCGATGCGTTCGCGACCCTGTACGAGGACCGGATCGCCCAGCTCGAGGCGGTCGAGGACCGTCTCGCGTTCGGCCGGCTCGACCTGACGGACGGCACGGAGCGCTATGTCGGGCGCATCGGCCTCGCCGACGAGGACCACGCCTCGATCCTCACGGACTGGCGCGCGCCGGCGGCACAGGCCTTCTACCGCGCGACCGCGGCCCGGCCCGACGGCGTCGTGCGGCGCCGCCACCTGGTGACGCGCCGACGCTCGGTGACCGGCATCGAGGACGAGATCCTCGATCTGGACGTGCTGGCGTCCGTCGTCGAGGCTGAAGGGTCCCGCTCCGAGGGCGCTGGCCACGACGGCCTCACGCTGAGCGGCCTCTCCGGCGAGGGTGCGCTGCTCGCGTCCCTCGCCGCCGGGCGCACAGGTCGGATGAGCGACATCGTGGCGACGATCCAGGCCGAGCAGGACGCGATCATCCGGTCGGACCTGCAGGGTGCGCTCGTCGTGCAGGGCGGTCCGGGGACGGGCAAGACGGCCGTCGCGCTGCACCGGGCCGCGTACCTGCTGTACGCCCACCGGCGCATGCTCGAGCGCTCCGGCGTCCTGCTGGTCGGACCGAGCCGGACGTTCCTGCACTACATCGACCAGGTGCTGCCGTCGCTCGGCGAGACCGGCGTGGTGACGACGACGGTCGCCGAGCTGTTCCCGGGCGTCCTCCCGACGGGCGTCGAGGACGACGTGGTCGCCGAGATCAAGGGGCGTGCCGTGATGGCGCAGGTCATCGCCCGCGCGGTTCGCCAGCGTCAGCGTGTGCCCGCGCAGCCGACCGAGGTCCGGATCGACGGCACGACGATCGTCGTCACGCCGTCCGACGTCTCCGCGGCGATCGCACGCGCGCGGCGCGGCAACCGTCCGCACAACCAGGCTCGCGTCGCGTTCGTCCGCGACATGCTGGCGCGGCTCGCCGAGCAGTACGTGGCGCAGCTCGGGTGGCCGGTCGCGCCGGACGAGCGGGGCGAGATCCTCGAAGAGCTCCGCTCGACACGGGAGATCCGGATCGCGCTCAACCTCGCCTGGATGCCCCTCACTGCGCAGGGCCTCGTCACCGACCTGCTCACCAAGCCGCACCGCCTCGCGGCGGCGTCTCCCGAGCTGTCGGCCCACGAGCGCGCGCTCTTGCAGCGGTCCCCCGACGCGCTGTGGACCGCGGCCGACGTCCCGTTGCTCGACGAGGCCGCCGAGCTGCTCGGGGACGACAACCAGGCGGCGAAGGCCCGGGAGCGGGCAGACGCTGCACGCCGCGTCGCCGAGGTGGACTACGCACGCCGGGTGCTCGAGTCGAACGGCGGCGACGGCCTCGTGTCCGCCGAGCTGCTGGCCGACCGCTTCGCGGGGTCCGGACCGTCACTGACGACGGCCGAGCGCGCAGCGGCCGACCGGAGCTGGACCTACGGGCATGTCGTCGTCGACGAGGCCCAGGAGCTGTCCGCGATGGCGTGGCGGGCGCTCCTGCGCCGGGTGCCGACCCGTTCGATGACGATCGTCGGCGACGTCGCTCAGACGTCGTCGAGCGCCGGCGCCCACTCGTGGCGCGGCACTCTCGAGCCAGTGCTGCGCTCGTCGTGGCGCCTCGCGGAGCTGACGGTCAACTACCGCACGCCCGCGGCGGTCGCCGACGCGGCTCAGCAGGTCGCGGCCGAGGCAGGGCTGCCGGTCAGCCGGTTGACGTCGGCCCGCGACGTCGCCGGGGCGCTCACGTTCGACCGGGTCGTACGCGGGTCGCTCGCGACGGCCGCGGTCGCGCAGGTGCGGTCGCTCCTCGCGGAGGTGCCCGACGACGCCGGCGCGGGACGCGTGGCGGTCATCGGACCGCGTCGCCAGCTCGACGACGTCCGTTCGGCACTGCGGGACGCCGGTCTCGAGGACGTGCTTCGGGCGCCCGGCTCCGCGTCGTCGACCCGAGCGACCGACCTCGACGCGCCCGTGTCCTTGCTGACCCCCCGAGAGAGCAAGGGCCTGGAGTTCGACGCCGTCGTGCTGCTCGAACCCGCCGACGTCCTGGCAACCACCCCGGGTGACCTCTACGTCGCGATGACCCGGCCGACCCGGGCGCTGCGCGTCGTGCACGAGCGCGACCTGCCGACCGGCCTCGACGGCACCTCGCCGCAGCGCGAGGACTGAGCTCTCAGGAGCCGTCGCACGGCACCTGGCCGACGAGAGCCAGCCCCGCCCGGTCCCCCGGCCCGAGCTCCGTGAGCGCCCCCATGGTGGGCGCCATGAGCTCGCCCGTGTCGGGGACGTGGTCGAGGCCGACGACGTGCGCCACCTCGTGCACGACGACGGCACGAGCCCGCGCGTACCCGTCGGGGCTGGCAAGGATCGCCGTGAGGTCGGGTGCGTCCAGGAGCACCCGGCCGCCCGCCAGGAACTCACCGGGCCCGGACGCCGCGGGGACGACCGAGGCGCCGCCCAGCCCGGCAGTCGGTCCGGCCAGCTCGGCATACGCGGTCTCGTCCGACCAGCCGAACAGCACCGGTGCCCAGCCGTCGCCGTAGCGCGCCTGGACGAGGGGACGGTCGAGCAGGGGCTCTTCGCTCGTGTACCCGGCGTCGACGAACGCGAGCCCCGTCGCGGCCGAGATCGTCGCGACCGCCTCGGCGATGAGCTTGTCACCCACGGCGGGCGCACCGTCGGGCCGGACGACGTAGCGGATCGGGCGACAGGGGTCGAAGCCGATGGGAGCCCCCGACGCCGTGACGTCGAGGAACGCGTACGACCCGCTCGTCGCGACCGCGACGCCGGGGAGCACGCGCACCGCGTCCTGCGCAGGCGCCGGCACCGCGACGAGTCGACCTTCGACCGTGATGAACGTCGGCGGCCGGGCGATCGGGAGCCACGTCGGCAGAGCACCCCGGGACCACGCCAAGCCCAGCAGGGCTCCGACCAGACCCACCGCCAGGATCGGGTTCAGCCCGACCCGGGGCGCAGCCGAGCCTCCGCGCCCCTCGATGCGCGCGGCCTGCCGCCGGTAACGTCGCATCGACAAGGTCACGCCGCAGTCTCGCAACCGGGCCGCCTCCGCCGCGCCATACTTCCGGGTGAACTGCACCGCGGCGCTCACCGGCCGGGCGGCCGCCCGGCGTGCACCTGTCCGAGGGACGGGACCGGCTTGGTCTGCCGACCGCGAGGGCGCACGATGTGTCCGTGCGCGCACTCCTCCTCGAGAACCTCCACCCCGACGCCGTGACGAACCTTGAGCAGGCCGGCTACGAGGTGATCACCCGCACCGGCGCCCTCGACGAGGACGAGCTCATCGACGCCCTGCAGGGGGTCGCCCTGCTCGGTATCCGGTCCAAGACGACCGTGACCGCGCGGGCGATCGAGAGCTCCCCTGACCTCATCGCGATCGGCGCCTTCTGCATCGGCACCAACCAGATCGACCTGGCCTCGGCCGCTCACCACGGGGTCGCGGTGTTCAACGCCCCGTTCTCCAACACGCGGTCGGTCGTCGAGATCACGATCGCCGAGATCATCGCCCTCACGCGACGGCTCACCGAGTTCGACCGGTCGATGCACGAGGGCGTCTGGAACAAGTCCGCGATCGGTGCGCACGAGGTGCGTGGCCGGACGCTCGGGATCATCGGGTACGGCAACATCGGCACGCAGCTGTCGGTGCTCGCCGAGAACCTCGGCATGTCGGTCATCTTCTACGACACCGCCGAGAAGCTCGCGCTGGGCAACGCGCGCCGGGCCTCGACCATGGACGAGCTGCTCGAGTCGGCGGACATCGTCACGCTGCACGTCGACGGTCGCCCCGGCAACGCCGGGATGTTCGGAGCGAAGCAGATCGCGCGGATGCGACCCGGGGCGATCCTGCTCAACCTGTCCCGCGGCTTCGTCGTCGACCCGGCCTCGCTGCGGGAGGCGATCGTGTCGAAGCATCTGAGCGGCGCAGCGATCGACGTCTTCCCGGTCGAGCCCAAGCGCAAGGGCGACCCGTTCGAGTCGGAGCTGCGCGGCCTGCCCAACGTCATCCTCACGCCCCACACCGGCGGCTCGACCGAGGAGGCGCAGGAGGCGATCGGCAACTTCGTGTCCCACAAGATGCGGGACTACCTGCGGACCGGCACGACGACCCTGAGCGTCAACCTGCCGAACCTCGCGCTCGACCAGGCTCCCGGCGTGCACCGCCTGGCGTACCTGCACCGCAACACTCCCGGCGTCCTCGCCGCCGTCAACGCGACGCTCGCCGAGCACGGAGTCAACATCGAGGGGCAGCTCCTCGCGACGCGTGGCGAGATCGGCTACGTCGTCACCGACGCAGGCGCCCCGGTCGAGCAGGCCGTCGTCGACGCGCTGCGGGCGCGACCCGAGTCGGTGCGCCTGCGCCTGCTGTCATAGCTCGCGCAGCACAACCACGACATGACGACGACGGCCGGCGGAGACATCTCCCCCGGCCGCCGTCGTCGTCGAACCGATCAGGCAGAGCCGGACTTGCGCCGGAACTGCCGCTGCACCGGTCCCGTCGTCTCAGCGCTGTGCACCGACCCGGTGTTCTTCGAGCCGTCGGCCGTCCGGTGCCCCGCCGCCTTCTTGCGGTCGAGCGCCTCCCGGAACTTCGCCTTCGCGTCCTCGGTCGCCGTCGGTGCGCTCGGCGTGTCGTCCTGCTGCGCCATCGCGGTGCCTCCTCGTCGTCGTCAAGCCCTTGACGGGCGCAGCGCGGGGTTGTCCACCGCGCCGCATGCCCAGCGTACGGTCGTGTGATGCACGTCGCCGACCCGCAACGCCACTCCCGGATCCCCACCCGTCGCGCAGCGGGCTCCGGCCTCTCCCTCGGCGTGGCCACGCTCGGCCTGTGGCAGAACTTCGGGGCCGCGCGGCCGTTCGCCGAGCAGCGCGAGCTCGTGCTGCGCGCGATCGACCTCGGGATCACGCACCTCGACCTCGCGAACAACTACGGACCCCCGGTGGGTGCGGCTGAGGCGAGCGTCGGACGGCTCCTCGCGCGCGATCTGGCTCCGTACCGGGACGAGCTCGTGATCGCCACCAAGGCGGGGTACCGGGCATGGCCCGGCCCGTACGGGGAGCACGGCTCGCGCAAGTACCTGCTCGCCTCGCTCGACCGGTCGCTCGCCCGGCTGGGACTGGATCACGTCGACGTGTTCTACAGCCACCGGTACGACCCGAGGACACCCCTCGAGGAGACGCTCGGCGCGCTCAAGACGGCGCTGGACTCGGGGCGCGCCCGCTACGTCGGGGTGTCGTCGTACTCGGCGGTGCGCACGGCGCAGGCGGTCGAGATCGCGCGCTCGATGGGCCTCGACCTCACCCTGCACCAACCGTCGTACTCGATGGTGAACCGCTGGGTCGAGCATCCCGACCCCGCCACGGATGGGCGTTCGCTGCTCGACGTGGCGGCCGACGAGGGGCTCGGGGTCGTGGCGTTCTCACCACTCGCCCAGG
>DASVMA010000380.1:0-12800 GCA_036384595.1 Cellulomonas sp.
GCTCGCGAGATCGTCCCCGCGATCTGCCCGACCTGCTCGATGACCCTCCCCGCGACCGGCATCTGCGACGACTGCGGCTGAGGCTCACGGTCCGGCCCTACCGCGAGCCCGACGCGGCGTCGTGTCGCAGCCATGCGAGAGCACCGCGAGCCGCGACCACGCCCGTGCTGAACGACACCTGCAGCAGGTAGCCGCCGGTCGGCGCCTCCCAGTCGAGCATCTCGCCCGCGACGAACGTGCCCGGCAGCCGGCGCAGCATCAGCAGCTCGTCGACCTCGGACCAGGCGATGCCGCCCGCGGTCGAGATCGCGCGGTCGATCGACATCGTCGCCGTCACCACGACCGGCACCGCCGTGACCAGGGTGGCCGTCACGGCCGGGTCGCTCGGCAGCGCGCCGCCGCCCGACTCGCGCAGCAGGGCGATCGCGACCGGGTCGAGACCGATCGAGCGGCGCAGCCAGGTGGCGCCGGAGTCCTTCGGCCGGCGGCGCAGCAACCGGTCGGCGAGCTGGTCGACGGTGAGGTCGGGGCGGAGGTCGACCTCGAGGACGCACGGTCCGTCGGCGTCCAGGGCGTCGCGGATCGCGGCGCCGATCGCGTAGACGGGACCGCCCTCGATCCCGGTGCGCGTCACCATCGCGTCGCCGCGCGCCTGCTGACCGCGATGCCCACGGACCGTGAGACCGACGTTCTTCAGGGGCGTCCCCGCGAACCGGTCCGCGAACACGGGCGTCCACTCGACGCGCACGCCGACGTTCGCCGGCCGCAGGGGTGTCACGACCACACCGCGGTCCGCGAACAGCCCGACCCATCCACCGTCCGACCCGAGCCGCGGCCACGACGCCCCGCCGAGCGCGAAGACCGCCACGTCGGGGACGACGTCGACCGTGCCGCCGTCGGCCCCTGTGAGGCGCAGGCCGCCGGGCTCGTCCGTCCACCCGGTCCACCGCTGCCGTGTCTCGATCCGCACCCCGAGCTCGGCCAGGCGTGCCAACCAGGCACGGAACAGCGGTGTCGCCCGGAAGGCCTGCGGGAACACGCGCCCGCTCGACCCGACGAACGTTGGCTCGCCCAGTGCCGCGCACCAGTCGCGGAGGTCGTCCGGGCCGAACACGTCGAGCATCGGCGCGAGCCGGTCCGCCGATCGGCCGTACCGGGTCAGCATCCGGTCCCGGGCCTCGGAGTGGGTGATGTTCAGCCCGCCGTGGCCCGCGAGGAGGAACTTGCGGCCGACCGACGGCATCCGGTCGTAGACCGTCACTGCCACGCCGGCCCGGGCCAGGACCTCGGCGGCGATCAGGCCCGCGGGCCCGCCGCCGATCACGGCCGCGGTGCTCATCGGCCGCACCTCACGAGCTGGACGGCGGGTTGCGGCACCGGCCGAACGTAGCCCACGCGGCGGTAGCCTGACCACGCGACGGGCTCCGGCGTCGGACGACATCGCTCCGCGGTGCCCCTGGTCCGGACGGTCGCGACGGTCGGCATCGAGCACGGGAGTGGACCAATGAGCGGGGCGCACACGGTGCCGGTGCGGGGCGAGAGCCCACGGCCGAGGACGTCGACGGGCGAGCGCAAGCGGGAGCAGATCCTCGACGCGTCCGTCCGGGTGTTCGGGACCGGTGGCGCGAGTGCCGTGACCCACCGGGCCGTCGCGAAGGTCGCGCACGTCCCGCTCGGGTCGACGACGTACTACTTCACCGACCGCGACGACCTCCTGCTGCAGACCATGGCGCACGCGCGGGCGAGCGAGGCGGTCCGGCTCGCGTCGATCGTGGACGCGCTCGACGAGCCACTGACGATCGACCGGTCGGTCGAGGTGCTCACCGAGATGTTCTTCGACAAGACCGTCGCGGACCCGCTGTACGACCTGGCGCTGTTCGAGATGTTCATGGAGGCGACCCGGAACGTGACGGTGCGCGAGGAGGCACGCGAGTGGTCGCGGATGATCGGCTCGCTGGTCGATCGCGTCCTGCCGCCGAGCCACCCCGACCTCCCCCGGGACAGCGTCGTGCAGATCGTGGCGTGCCTCGTCGACGGGCTCATGCTCGAGGCAGTCTCGAACGGCGAGCTGACCGTCGCCGACCTGTCGGACCGGCTCCGCGTCGTCGTCCAGCGGCTGTGCCTCGCGCCGTAGCTCCGCCGTCGATGCCGGAGGGACCTTGGTCCCTAGGGGCCTCGCTCGCCACATGTACTTTTGTACAACATCGAATGTTGTACGTTTGTACATGTCAGACGACGAGCCCCGGAGACCCCGGTGGCGGCCCGCACGATCTGATCTCTGCCTGACGTGCCGCGTCCGAGCGCACCTCGTAGCAACGGTTCGTCACGCAAAGGAGCAGAGCATGACCGTGCAGACAGACAGGCCTCCGACGGAGGGCCGAGCGACTGGTCGCCCGACCTTCCGGATGTTCGACATGGTGCTCTTCTCCGTGGCGGCGATGCTGCTGCTCTCCCAGCTGACGGTGACCGCCGCCGTCGGCCCCACCGCGATCTTCTGGACCGTGGCGATCATCCTCGTGTTCTTCATCCCCTACGGGCTGGTCACGAGCGAGCTCGGGTCCGCCTACCCCGACGCCGGCGGCATCTACGCCTGGGTCGTCCGGGCGTTCGGCAACCGGTGGGGCAGCCGGGTCTCGTGGTGGTACTGGCTCAACGTCGGCCTCTGGGTCCCGAGCGTCTACCTGATGTTCTCCGGGGCGATCTCGTCCATGTTCTTCGGCGGCGAGCTCAACTTCTGGGTGCAGGTGGCCATCACCGTCACGCTCATCTGGATCAACTTCTGGGTCAACATCCGCAGCCTCAAGACCGGGACGTGGGTGTCGAACCTCGGCGCCGGCATCACGATCGCCGTGATCGTCGCGCTCGCCATCGCCGGCGGGATCTACGCCTCCGTGCACGGCTCCGCGACCTCGTGGACGGTCAGCAGCGTCATCCCGACCGACGCGCTCCCCGCCTTCATCGCCGCGCTGCCGATCGTGATCTACAACTTCCTCGGCTTCGAGCTGATGTCGTCGGCCTCGACCCAGATGGAGAACCCCCAGCGCGACGTCCCCAAGACCATCGCCATCGCGGGTGCGCTCATCGGCGGCTTCTACCTCGTCGCCACGATCGGCATGCAGCTGATCTTCCCGGCCGGCGAGATCTCCCAGACGACCGGCCTCGTCGACGCGCTGCGTCGCGGCTTCGGCGAGTCGGGTGTCGCGAGCGTCGTCGTCTCGATCCTCGGCATCGGCGCCCTCTTCTGCTTCTTCGCGAGCCTCGTGCCGTGGACCATCGGGGCCAACCTCGCCGCCGCCGAAGCCGCAGCGCAGGGTGACCTCCCCCCGGTCTTCGCCAAGACGCACCCGACGCGCGGCACCCCGATCGGCGCCGCGATGCTCTGCTCGATCGTCGGCACGGTCTTCACGCTCGGGTACGCCGGCCTGTTCTCGCTGACCGGCGGGGCGATCGACGACGTGTTCTGGAACCTGTTCGCGTTCTCGTCGGTCATCTTCCTGCTGCCGTACATCGTGATGATGCTGGCGTTCGGCAAGCTGCGTCGCCTCGACCCCGACCGCCCCCGGCCGTACCGCGTCCCGGGTGGCGTCGTCGTCACGTGGCTCATGACCTGGGTCCCGGCGGTCCTCCTCGCTGCAGCCGCGGTGTTCTTCGTCTGGAACCCGTACGACTTCTCCTTCGCGGTGACCGGCTCGATCCTCCTCGGCCTCGCCGTGACCGTCGGCATCCAGGAGTACTTCTGCCTCAAGTCGCCCGAGTGGACCCGGCTGCGTGCGCTCGAGCGCGGCGACGACCCCGAGACGGCACGTCAGTTCGAGGACGTCGCCCCGCTCGCTCTGGAAGGGAGCGCCTCATGACCCACACCCTCGCCTCCACCCCCGCGGCAGACGGCTACCGGATGCCGGCGGAGTGGGCGCACCACAGCGGCTGCTGGCTCATCTGGCCCGAGCGGCCGGACAACTGGCGCCTCGGCGGCAAGCCCGCCCAGGCCGCGTTCACCGCGGTCGCCACAGCGATCGCCGGCACCGAGGCCGTCACGGTCGCCGTGTCCGCCCGGCAGTACGACAACGCCCGCAGCCAGCTCCCGGAGTCGGTCCGGGTCGTCGAGATGTCCAACGACGACTCGTGGGTCCGGGACTGCGGCCCGACCTTCGTCGTGAACGACGAGGGTGACGTGCGCGGCGTCGACTGGGACTTCAACGCCTGGGGCGGCCTCGTCGACGGGCTCTACTTCCCCTGGGCGGCCGACGACGCCGTCGCCCGCAAGGTCCTCGAGATCGAGGGGATCGACCGCTACAAGGCGCCGTTCGTGCTGGAGGGTGGGTCGATCGACGTCGACGGCGAGGGAACGGTCCTCGTCACCGCGGAGTGCCTGCTGTCCCCCGGCCGGAACCCCGACCTGACCCAGGCGGAGATCGAGGGGCTGCTGCGCGACCACCTCGGGGTCGACGTCGTGATGTGGCTGCCGTTCGGCGTGCACCTCGACGAGACCAACGGCCACGTGGACAACTTCTGCCGGTTCGTCGAGCCCGGCAAGGTCATGCTCACGTGGACCGACGACGTGACTGACCCGCAGTACGAGCGGTCGGCTGCCGCCCTGAAGGTCCTCGAGTCGACGCTCGACGCACGCGGGCGCCGCATCGAGGTCGTGAAGATCCACCAGCCCGGGCCGATCTTCATCACCGAGGAGGAGTCCGGCGGCGTCGACTCGATCGCGGGCACCCTGCCGCGCGAGGCCGGCGACCGCCTGGCCGGCTCGTACGTCAACTCGTACATCGGGAACGACGTCGTCGTCCTCCCGCTGTTCGACGACCCGCACGACGACGCGGCCGTCGCCGCCTACACCGAGCTGTTCGCCCCGCGGCGGGTCGTCACCGTCCCGGGCCGGGAGATCCTCCTCGGCGGCGGCAACGTGCACTGCATCACCCAGCAGCAGCCCTCGGGCCGCTGACGCGGGCGCGGGTCGGGGCGCCACTCGGCGCCCCACCCGCCCCCCGCACCACATCCCCCGCAGCTCCGCGGTCCACGTCCCGACCTTCGGCGACCCCCGGCCGTGCTCTGCCATGCCCTCACACCGACCCAGCGAAGGACACGACCATGACCGCACGCGACTTCATCGACACGCAGGACCTCACGAAGGACGAGATCCTCGACATCGTCCGCCTCGGACTCACCCTCAAGAAGTGCGTCTCGGTCGGCTACTTCCCGCCGCTGCTGCACGGCCGGACCCTCGGGATGATCTTCGAGCAGTCCTCGACGCGGACCCGGGTGTCCTTCGAGACCGCGATGTCCCAGCTCGGGGGGCACGCGCAGTACCTCGCCCCCGGCCAGATCCAGCTCGGCGGGCACGAGTCCATCGAGGACACCGCCCGCGTGCTGTCCCGGCTCGTCGACGTCGTCATGGCGCGCGTCGCCCGGCACCAGACCGTCGTCGACCTCGCCCGGTACGCCACGATCCCCGTCCTCAACGGGATGTCGGACTACAACCACCCGACGCAGGAGATCGGCGACCTGATCACGATGGTCGAGCACCTGCCGCGCGGCAAGCGGCTCGAGGACTGCAAGGTCGTCTTCGTCGGCGACGCGACGCAGGTGTGCGCCTCGCTCATGATGATCACGACGAAGATGGGCATGGAGTTCGTCCAGTTCGGCCCGGAGGGCTTCCAGCTCCGCGAAGAGCTGCAGCACATCGGCCAGCAGAACTGCGTCGTGTCGGGAGGCAGCGTGTTCGTGACCGATGACCCCCACAAGGCCCTCGAGGGTGCCGACTTCGTCTACACCGACGTCTGGTACGGCGACTACGAGGCGGAGCTCGGCGAGGCGGAGCGGCTGGCCACCTTCATGCCGAAGTACCAGGTGAACGCCGAGCTGATGGCGATCGCGAGCCCCGAGGCGAAGCTCATGCACTGCCTGCCCGCGACCCGCGGCGAGGAGGTCACCGACGACGTCCTCGACGGCGACCAGTCGATTGCGTTCGACGAGGCCGGCAACCGCCTCACCGCCCAGCGCGCCCTGCTCGTGTACTTCCTGCGCCCCGAGCTCTCGAACCCGATCAAGGTCGACGCGGCCAAGGCCGAGCTCGAGACGCTCCTCGCCGGGATCCTCTGAGGCGCGCGGATGTCACGCATCGTCATCGCGCTGGGGGGCAACGCGCTCGGCAGCTCGGCCGAGGAGCAGCGCACGCGCATCGACGCGGCCACCCCGTCCCTCGTCGGGCTCATCTCCCAGGGGCACGAGATCATCGTGTCCCACGGCAACGGGCCGCAGGTCGGCGCCATCAGCCTGGCCTTCGAGGTCGCGTCGCAGCACACCGACCGGGTGCCGCGCATGGAGCTGCCCGAGTGCACGGCCATGAGCCAGGGGTACATCGGCTACCACCTGCAGCAGGCCATCGCGAAGGAGCTCCGGCGGGTCGGCATGCCCTGGCACGTCGCCTCCGTCGTGACGCAGGTCGAGGTCGCGGCCGACGACCCCGCCTTCACGCACCCGAGCAAGCCCATCGGCGGGTTCTACGACGACGCCGCCGCGCGGGCCATGATGGCTGCGCAGCCCGGGCTGGTCATGCGCGAGGACTCCGGCCGGGGGTGGCGGACCGTCGTCGCGTCACCGCGCCCGGTCGACATCGTCGAGCGGGACTCGATCCTCAACCTGCTCGACCACGAGTTCATCGTGGTCGCGTGCGGCGGCGGCGGGATCCCCGTGGTCAAGGACGCCGCGGGCGACCTCCACGGGGTGCCGGCCGTGATCGACAAGGACTTCGCGTCCTCGAAGCTCGCCGAGGTGGTCGGCGCCGACTTCCTGTTCATCCTCACGGCGGTCGACCGCGTCGCGATCGGCTTCGGCACCCCCAAGCAGCGCGACCTCGAGGACCTCGACCTCGTCACCGCACAGCGCTACGTGGACGACGGGTGCTTCGGCGCAGGGTCGATGCTGCCCAAGGTCCAGGCGGCGATGGAGTTCGCCGCGAGCGGGCCCGGCCGCCGGGCTGTGATCTGCTCGCTCGAGAAGGCACCGCTCGCCATGCGCGGCGAGAGCGGGACCGTGATCCACGGGTAGCCCCCGGCGGTGGCGCCTCTGAGGAGCATCTTCACCCGTCTCGGCTCGGCGGCTCGCTAGAGTGGCCCCACCTTCCGGAACTCACGACGGCGTCGGCCGTCGATCGCAGGAGACGCCGCATGTCGGTTGACGCATCGCCCCTCGGGGTGCGGCCCGCGGGTCCGGGACCCGTCGGTATCCGCCGCGTCACCGGCACGGACGTGGCCCGCGCCGCGGGGGTCTCGCAGAAGACCGTCTCGCGCGTCGTGAACCACGATCCTCAGGTGAGCGCCGACGTCCGCCGGCGCGTGCAGGAGGCCATCGAGCAGCTCGGCTACCGCCCCAACACGGCGGCCCGGTCGTTGCTGCTGGGCCGGAGCCGGACGGTCGGGCTGCTGACCCTCGGCAGCGCGGCCTACGGTCCGGCGTCGCTCGCCATCGCGACAGGTCGGGCGGTGAGCGCCGCGGGCTACGGGCTGCGGGTCGTCAACACGTTCGACCTCGACGCGGAGACCCTGGAGAACGGCCTCGTGTCGCTGCTCGACCAGGGGGTCGACGCCATCGTGGTCAACGAGCCGACGGCCATGTTCAGGGAGCGGAAGCACGGCCTGGCCGTTCCCGTCCTCAGCCTGTCGGGGCCGCTCCGCCTGTCCGCGACCGAGCTCGTCGTCCAGACCGACGAGGCGAGCGGGGTCACCGAGGCGGTCAACCACCTGCTCGAGCTCGGGCACGCCACCGTCCACCACATCGGGGGACCCCCGGACTGGCCGTCCGCGGTGCGACGCGCCGAGGCGTGGCGAGAAGCCCTGGAGGCGGCGGGACGTGACGTGCCCGACGTGCTGGCAGGTGACTGGTCGCTGGACTCCGGCTACGAGGCCGGCCGCACGCTCGCTCGACAGCCGGGCGTGACGGCCATCTTCGCCGCCAACGACCACATGGCCATCGGTCTCGCGCGCGCGCTCCAGGACGCCGGTCGACGCGTGCCCGACGACGTCAGCATCGTCGGCTACGACGACGTGCCCGAGGCCGCGTTCCTGCTGCGCGCGCTGACGACCGTGCGCCAGGACCTCACCGTCGCGGCGGTGCGCGGCGTCGAGCTCCTCCTGCAGGTCCTCGAGGGCCGTCGCGACGACGGCCTGCTCGAGACGATCCCGACCCGTCTGGTCGTCCGCGAGACCACCGGGCCGGCGCCCGCCCCCTGAGCGGGCCCCGGCCCCACCGCGCTGTCAGACACCCTCGCGCAGGACGACGACCCCGCGGGCCGGCACGAGGTCACCGCGCTCGTGCGTGCCGCCCCCGACGAGGTCGACCCCGACCGCCTGCAGCGGCAGGTCGGCGTCGGTGTGGTTGATCGCGAACAGCCAGCTGCCCGCCTCACCCGTCCGCCGGACGACCTCGAGGCCGCCGGCCTGCTCGACGACCGGCGCGACCTGCGCCGCATCGACCACGCGCCCGACGAGGGCCGCGAGCGCCGGTCCGTCGAGCCGCGTCGACAGGTACCAGGCCGCTCCCCCGCCGTCCACCGACCGCCGCGTGAGCGCGGGGCCGCCGGCCACCGGGCTGTCGGCGTAGGTGGCCAGCACCTCGGCGTCGGCGGCAGTGAGCCGCTCGGTCCACATCTCGCCGGTGGTGCCGTCGCTGAGCTGCACCGTGCCGTTCTCGAGCAGCGGTGCGAACTCCTCGACCCGCACGCCGAGCAGGTCCCGGAACGCTCCGGGGTAGCCGCCCAGCAGCACGCGGTCGGCCTCGTCGACGATCCCCGAGAAGTACGTCACGAGCACCTGCCCACCACGCGCGACGACCGCGCTGAGCCGGTCGGACAGCTCCGGCGGCGCGAGGTAGAGCGTCGGGACCAGGACGACGCCGTAGCCGTCGAGGTCCGACGTCGCGGGCAGCACGTCGACCGCGACGCCCGCGTCGAGCAGGGTGCCGTGGAGACGTCGGGCCACGTCGAGGTAGTGCAGATCGACTGTCGGGTGCGCCTCGAGGTCGGTCGCCCACCACGCCTGCGTGTCCCACAGCAGGGCGACCCGCGCCGGCTCGACGACGCTCCCCCGGAGCTCCGCGAGCCGCTCGAGCGTCGCACCGAGGTCGACGACCTCACGGAACCGGTCCGAGTCGGCGCCGGCGTGGGGCACCATGCCGGAGTGGTACTTCTCGGCACCCGCCCGGGACTGCCGCCACTGGAAGAACAGCACCCCGTCGGCGCCGCGAGCCACGTGCTGCAGGGAGTTGCGCAGCATCTGGCCCGGCTCCTTGGCCAGGTTGCGCGGCTGCCAGTTCACCGCGCTGGTCGAGTGCTCCATGAGCAGCCACGGGTCACCTCCGGCCAGCCCCCGGAGCCGGTCGGCGCTGAACGCCAGCTCGGCCCAGCCGCGTGGGTCGTCGGCCTTGAGGTAGTGGTCGTTCGACACGATGTCGACGAGCGGCGTCGTCGCGGCGTAGTCGATCTGGTGGAAGTCGCCCATGACCATGTAGTTGGTGGTCACCGGCAGGTGCGGGGTGACCTCGCGCAGCACGGCCGCCTCGGCCTCGAGGTGGTCGACGAACGCGTCGGACGAGAACCGCTCGAAGTCGAGCCGCTGGCCCGGGTTGGGGATCGTCGTCGTGCGCCGCGGCGGCAGGATCTGTTCGAACGACGCGTAGCGCTGACCCCAGAAGGCGGTGCCCCAGGCGAGGTTGAGCTCGTCGACGTCCGCGTACCTCGCGGCCAGCCACGCACGGAACGCGGCCGCCGACACGTCGCAGTAGCAGCGCCCGTTGTGGCAGGCGAGCTCGTTGGACACGTGCCACATGCGGACCGCGGGGTGCTGCCCGTAGCGCTCCGCGACGACCCGGGCGATCCGGGTCGCGTGCTCGCGGATGACCGGGGAGCTCACGCACCACGACTCGCGGCTGCCGTGCGTGTAGCGCAGGCCGTCGGCGTCGACCGGCAGCATCTCGGGGTGGGCGAGGTGCAGCCACACGGGCGGCGCGGCGGTGGGCGTCGCGAGGTCCACCCCGATCCCGGCCTCGTGCAGCAGGTCGAGGATCCGGTCCAGCCAGCCGAACTCGAAGCGACCCTCCTCCGGCTCCAGCTGGCCCCACGAGAAGATCCCCACGCTGACCAGGTTCACGCCCGCCTCGCGCATGAGCGCGACGTCGTCGGCCCACACCTCCTCAGGCCACTGCTCGGGGTTGTAGTCGGCGCCGAACGCGATGCCGTCCGTGGGCCACGGGCCCGCCCAGCGCGTCATCGGGTCACCGCCACGAGGACGTCCCACGAGCCGAGGGTCACGGTGTCGCCGGCGGCGAGCGGTCCGCCGGGAGCGTCGGCGGGCGGCGGGTCCGCCGGGGCGTCACCGCGCGCGGCGACGAGGACGTCGAGATCGAACGGGGCTGTCACGGTGGCGGCCTCCCAGGACCAGTTGTGCACCACGTGCACGCGGGTGCCGTCCGGTCGGGACGACGTGTGGACGGTGACGCTCGCCGGGACGTCCGCCCACGCCGCGAGCGGTTCCGGGACGAGCCACGAGGCGAGCGAACGGGCGAGCCCGACACCCGGAACCGTACCGACGACCGTGATCCGGCCAGCGCCGTGCGGGTGTGTCGTGATGGCCGACCACGCGCCCAGGTGGGGGTGGACGTAGCGCGCGAGCACCTCGGCACCGTCGGCCACCAGGCCCTCGGCCCAGGCGGTCGCCTCTCCCGTCAGCATGCCCGTCACCGGGACGGGGTCGGGGAGGTTGTTGAGCTCGTCGTACCAGACGCCGGCCGGCGTGGAGAGCCGGGCCGGCTGGACCTCGTCGCGGGCCCGGGCCTCGTGGTCGGCGTACGCGGTGCGGGGCCCGACGACGAGGTGGCCGCCCGCGTCCGCGTACCGCAGCAGCCAGTCGAGGTCCGCGTCCGACGCCGGGTAGTAGCCGGCCGCCACGAGCACGGGCAGGCGGCGCACGACGTCGGCAGGGTCCTCGTCGAACACGTAGCGCGGGCGCACGACGCGCACCTGGAGGCCCGCGTCGAACGCGCCCCGGTAGAACGCACCGACGATCCGCGGGTAGCTGTTCGGGTCCCCGCTGCCGTCGGGCTTCTGGAGCGGCGGCTGGGCGGCGAGCGCGAAGCGCGCGTCCGTCGAGGCGAGGATCGCGATGTCGGCGTCCGGGGTCGCGTCCGCCAGCACACCTCCGGTGCGGGCGAGCTCGGCACCGAGCAGGGCGATCTCGCGGTAGGCCCGACCGGGCACCCCGCTGTGCGGCAGCACGCCACCCCAGTAGGTCTCGGCGCCGTAGTGCAGCGTGTGCCAGTGCCAGTACTCGACCATGCGGGCGCCGCGGCTCACGAGCGCCCAGGCCGCCTGCCGCCACTGGCCCGGGTAGGCCGGGTTGTTGGTGCTCGGGCCCCCGATGGACTGCGCGTCCGTCTCGGTCACCCAGAACGGCTCGCCGCGGCTCGAGAACATCGTGTCGCCGCTCTGGAACAGGGCCCACGTGCCGTTCGTCGTCCAGTACTGCAGCCGCTGCGACGCGTTCGGGTGGGTCAGCCCGTCCTGCATCGCGTAGTACGGGTTGCCGCTCGTCACGTCGAGGACCGACGCCAGGTCGGCGTCCTCGAGCGCGGGCCGGTCGTACGAGATGCAGGTGGTCACGATCTGGCCGGGACGCGCGAGCGCACGGACCGCGCGGGCCTGCCAGTCGATCATCTCCGTGGTCAGGGCCGCCTGGAACCGTCGCCAGGCGAGGTCGTACTGCGGCTGGACGTTGCCGTCCGGGGTCCACAGGTCCGCCCACGTGGACAGCCGGTGCGACCAGTAGACGAGACCCCACTCCCGGTTGAGCGTCTCGACGTCGCCGTACGTGTCGCGGAGATGGTCGACGAAGCGCTGGAAGACGCCCCGGTTGTGCAGCAGGTGCAGGCCGGGCTCGTTGTCGACCTGGTAGGCGACGACGGCGGGGTGGTCGCGATAGCGCTCGACGATCTGCGTGAGGATGCGCTCGGCATGGAAGCGGAAGGCCGGGTGCGTGTAGTCGACCTCCTGGCGGGCACCCCAGCCCATCGGGTGCCCGGTGCGGTCCTCGCCCGCGATCTCCGGGTACCGCCGGACCAGCCACATCGGGACCGCGTACGTCGGGGTCCCGAGGACGACCTCGATGCCGCGGGCGTGCGCGCCGTCGAGGACCGGCTCGAGCCAGTCCAGGTCGAAGCTGCCGTCCTCGGGCTCCCACGTCGACCAGACCGACTCCCCGACGCGGATCACCGAGAACCCGGCGACCTGCATGAGGTCGAGGTCGCGTTCCAGGGTCTCCGGCTTCGGGTCCTGACCCGGCCCGGCGTACTCGTAGTAGTAGGCCGCGCCGAAGCGGACGGTCTGGTGCTGGATTGCCATGTCTGTCTTCTCCACCTTGTCGGGGGTCAGCCCTTGACGGCACCGCTGGCGAGGCCGGACTGCCAGTAGCGCTGAAGGAACAGGAATGCGATGACGAGCGGGATGATCGAGAGGAACGAGCCGGTGATGATGCTCGAGAACAGGGCCCGCGAACCCGAGCCTCCGGCGGCGGTCGCCTGCCACTGGGCCAGGCCGACCGTGAGCGGGTACAGCTCCGGGCTGTTGAGCATGATCAGGGGCAGGAAGTAGTTGTTCCAGGTCGACACCAGGGCGAACAGGAGCACCGTGACCAGACCCGGCGAGAGCAGCCGGAGGGCGACGGTGAAGAAGATGCGCAGCTCCCCCGCACCGTCCACGCGCGCGGCCTCGATGAGGGTCTCGTCGACGGCGTCGGCGGCGTAGACCC
>DASVMA010000381.1:0-2286 GCA_036384595.1 Cellulomonas sp.
CACGCCCGCGGGACGCTCGCCGGGGTGCAGCTCGCGCACGCGGGCCGCAAGGCGTCGACGTACCCGATGTTCGCCACACCCGGCGAGCAGCACGGGCGCGGCTCGGTCCCGGTGACCGACGGCGGCTGGCAGACCGTCGCACCGTCAGCACTCGCGTACCCGGGCCTCGCCGAGCCCGTCGCCCTGAGCGCCGCCCAGATCGCCGACGTGCCCCGCGCGTTCGCCGCGGCCGCTCAGCGTGCCCTGGCCGCGGGGTTCGACGTCGTCGAGCTGCACGCCGCGCACGGCTACCTGCTCCACGAGTTCCTGTCGCCGCTGTCGAACCTGCGGACCGACGAGTACGGCGGGTCGCTCGAGAACCGCGCCCGGCTGCTCGTCGAGGTGACCGACGCGGTCCGCGCGGTCTGGCCTGACGACCGTCCGCTGTTCGTGCGCGTCTCGGCGACCGACTGGGCGGACGGCGGCCTGACCGTCGACGAGGTCACGCAGGTCGCGAAGGAGCTCGCCGCGCACGGCGTCGACCTCGTCGACGTCTCGACGGGCGGCAACGTCGTCGCCGACATCCCCGTCGGGCCCGGCTACCAGGTGCCCGCGGCCCGCGCGGTCCGGGCCGGTTCCGGGCTGCCGGTCAGCGCGGTCGGGCTCATCACCGACGCGCGCCAGGCCGAGCAGGTGCTCGTCGACGGCGCGGCGGACGCGGTGCTCGTGGCGCGTGCCGCCCTGCGCGACCCGCACTGGCCCCTGCTCGCCGCGCACGAGCTCGGCGTCGACAACGACCGGGCCGGGTGGCAGCCGCAGTACCTGCGGGCCACCTGGCGGTAGTCGCCGGCGGCAACGCGCAGCCTGCAGGTCGCAGCGTCTACTGCGCCTGTGCCGCCTCGGCGACCGCGGCGGCGACGACCGCGGTGACGTCGGGGTGGAACACGCTCGGCACGATGTAGGTCGGGTTGAGCTCAGCGTCCGTGACGACCGACGCCAGCGCGCGGGCCGCCGCGAGCAGCAGCGCCTCGGTGACCTTGTGGGACCGCGAGTCGAGCAGGCCGCGGAACACACCGGGGAACGCGAGGACGTTGTTGATCTGGTTCGCGAAGTCGCTGCGGCCGGTCCCCACGACGGCCGCGTGCAGCGCCGCCTCGTCCGCGTCCACCTCGGGCCGGGGGTTCGCGAGCGCGAACACGATGGCGTCCGACGCCATCGTCGCGATGTCGTCGCCCGTCAGGATGTCCGGGGCGCTCACGCCGATGAACACGTCGGCGTCCGCGAGCGCGCCCCGCAGGGTCCCGGTGACGCCGCGCGGGTTGGTGTGCGCGGCGGTCCACACGAGCGACGGCGCGAGGCCGGGCCTGTCGGTGTGCACGACCCCGTCGATGTCCGCCACGACGATGTCGCGGGCACCGGCCGCGATCAGCAGCTTGAGGACGGCCGTCCCCGCGGCGCCCGCCCCGGAGAGCACGATCCGGACCGTGCCGATCTCCTTGCGGACCACCTTGAGCGCGTTCGTCAGCGCTGCGACGACGACGATCGCGGTGCCGTGCTGGTCGTCGTGGAAGACCGGGATGTCGAGCCGCTCGCGCAGCCGCTGCTCGATCTCGAAGCAGCGCGGCGCCGAGATGTCCTCGAGGTTGATGCCCGCGAACACGGGCGCGATGGCGCACACGGTCTCCACGATCTGATCGACGTCCGTCGTGTCGAGCGCGATGGGGAACGCGTCGATGCCGGCGAACCGCTTGAAGAGGACAGCCTTGCCCTCCATGACCGGCAGGGCCGCGAGCGGTCCGAGGTCGCCGAGCCCGAGCACCGCGGTGCCGTCGGTCACGACCGCGATCGTGTTCCGCTTGATGGTCAGGCGTCGCGCGTCCTCGGGGTGCGCCGCGATCGCGAGGCAGATGCGCGCGACGCCGGGCGTGTACGCCATCGACAGGTCGTCGCGGTTGCGCAGCGGGACCTTCGACTCGATCGAGAGCTTCCCGCCGAGGTGCATGAGGAACGTGCGGTCGCTGACACGGTCGACGACGACACCCGGCAGGACGCGGAGCGCGTCGACGATCTGGGCGGCGTGCTCCTCACCGCGCGTCGCGCAGGTCACGTCGACGGTCATGTGCTCGTGCCCTGACGCCGTGACGTCGAGCGCGGTGACGATCCCCCCTTCGCGCTCGATCGCCGTCGTGAGCTCGGAGACCGCCGTCGGGCGGGCGAGCACCTCGAGGCGCGCGGTGATGGACGACGAGACGCTCGGCGCTGAGACCATGCGGCCATTGTGTCTGTTCATGCGGTCCGCGGCCGGTC